>NZ_JBSHGQ010000043.1:0-34841 GCF_053617895.1 Microbacterium sp. NPDC055683
ATCCGCGCCGGGCTCCTCGCCGTCAGGGCCTCAGACCGTGCGGTGCGCGCGGTAGTAGGCGAGGAGCGCCTTCGTGGAGGCGTCCTGCGCGTCGAGGGCGGCGGCATCCCCCTCGATCGCGGGCGCGATCTGCAGGGCGAGCTGCTTGCCGAGCTCGACGCCCCACTGGTCGAACGAGTTGATGCCCCACACGACGCCCTGCGTGAAGACGATGTGCTCGTACAGGGCGATGAGCTGGCCGAGCACGGCCGGCGTGAGTGCCGGCGCGAAGATCGACGTGGTCGGGCGGTTGCCCGCGAAGGTGCGCGCGGCGACGAGGGCGCCGGTCGTCCCCTCCGCCTCGACCTCCGCAGCGGTCTTGCCGAAGGCGAGCGCCTTCGTCTGCGCGAGGAAGTTGGCGAGGAACAGGCCGTGCACGTCGCGGCCGCCGTCCTGCAGCGGGTAGGCGGGGTTCGCGAACGCGATGAAGTCGGCGGGGATGAGGCGCGTGCCCTGATGGATGAGCTGGTAGAACGCGTGCTGGCCGTTCGTGCCGGGCTCGCCCCAGAACACCTCGCCCGTGTCGGTCGTGACGGGCGAGCCGTCCCATCGCACCGACTTGCCGTTCGACTCCATCGTGAGCTGCTGCAGGTACGCCGCGAAGCGGTGCAGCTGCTGCGCGTACGGCAGCACGGCGTGCGACTGCGCGCCGAGGAAGTTCGTGTACCAGACGTTGAGGAGGCCCATGAGGACGGGCACGTTCTGCGCGAGCGGCGTCGTGCGCACGTGCTCGTCGACGGCGTGGAAGCCCGCGAGCAGGTCGCGGAAGGCGGCGGGGCCGAGCACGATGGCGAGCGAGGTGCCGATCGCGGAGTCGACGGAGTAGCGGCCGCCCACCCAGTCCCAGAAGCCGAACGCGTTCTCGGGGTCGATGCCGAACTCGGCGACCTTGTCGAGCGCGGTCGACACGGCGATGAAGTGCCGTGCGACGGCCCCCGTGCGCGCGGCGTCGTCGGCCTCGATGGCACCGCGCTTCTCGAGCTCGGTCCACAGCCAGTCGCGGGCGAGGCGCGCGTTCGTCAGGGTCTCGAGGGTCGTGAAGGTCTTCGAGGCGACGATGAAGAGCGTCGTCTCGGGGTCGAGCCCCTGCACCTTCTGCGCGAGATCGGTGGGGTCGATGTTGGAGATGAACCGCGCCTCGATGCCGGCGTCGGCATAGGGCTGGAGCGCCTCGTAGACCATGACGGGCCCGAGGTCGGATCCGCCGATGCCGATGTTCACGACGTGCGTGACGCGCTTGCCCGTGACGCCCGTCCACTCGCCGGAGCGCACCCGCTCGGCGAACGCGTCGATGCGGCCCAGCACGGCGTGCACGTCGGCGTCGACGTCCTGGCCGTCGACGAGGAAGGCCGGCTGGATGCCGGCGGGGCGGCGCAGCGCCGTGTGGAGGACGGCGCGGTCCTCCGTCGTGTTGATGTGCGCGCCCTCGAGCATGGCCGCGAAGCGCTCGGCGACGCCCGTCTCCTCGGCGAGCCGCACGAGCGAGGCGAGGATGTCGTCGGTCACGAGGTTCTTCGAGAGATCGACGTGCAGGTCGGCGAGCTCGAGGGTCAGCCGCTCGGCACGCGCCGGGTCATCGGCGAACCAGGAGCGGAGATCGGGGGTGAAGCTCGCGCGGTGCGCCTCGAGCTCCGACCAGGCTGACGTGGACGTGGGATCGACGGGAGCGGTCATGCCTGCAACGCTACCGAGTGCCGGCATCACACGCGCGCCGGCGGTCATGTGAGGTCGCCCGGAGTCGCCCCGGACGACGGCAGCAGATCGGCGAACGCGACCGTCGCGGGCGAGGGCTGCTGCCGCGTCACGGCGTTCAGCTCCCACACGACGCCGTCCGAGAGCGGAAGGACCGCCGTGCCGGCGCGGGGGGCGAAGCTGATCTCGGGGAGCACCGCGATGCCGAGGCCCGCCGCGACGTAGTCGGGGAGCGAGCCGATGTCGGCCACCTCGACCGACACGACCCTCGCGAGGCCCCGCGTCGCGAAGGCCGCATCGAGCGTCGAGCGATTGCCGAAGCCCGCCGGCGTGTCGACGAACCGCTCGGCCGCGAGCTCCGCGAGCGCGACGGCCGGGCGGTCGGCGAGCGGATGGCCGTCCGGCAGCACCGCCGCGAACGGCGAGGTCGTGAGGCGGCGCACGATGAGCCCCGAGACGGAGGTCGCGGGCAGGCCGAACAGCGCGATGTCGAGCCGCCCGCGCAGCACGTCCTCCGCGAGGCCCGTCGATCCGGTCGGGGAGGGGCGCACCTCGACCTCGACGAGCGGGTGCCGCTCGTGGAACGCGCCGACGAGGGCGGGCAGATCGAGCCATCCGAGGTTCGAGAAGACGCCCACGCGCACGCGGCCGCGGAGGCCGCCTTCGGGATCGGCGGCGATGCGGGCCCGGTCGACCGCGTCGAGCGCCGCCCGCAGCTCGGGGAGCACCGCCTCGCCCGCCGCCGTGAGCCGCACGCCGCGGGCGTCCCTGTCGAACAGCGCGGCGCCGAGCTCGCGTTCGAGCGCCGCGACGCCCGCGGAGACGCTCGACTGCACGGCGAACACGCGGCGTGCCGCGCGCGTGAAGCTGCGCTCGTCGGCGACCGCGACGGCGTAGGCGAGATGGCGCATGTCCATGCTGCGATCGTAATATCCGATGGGGATCATCGAGAGCGTTCGTTGGACACGATGCCGGTCCGAGCGCACGATCGAGACGTGGACCTCCGCTCTCGACTCCGTCACGACACCGGCTTCTGGATCGTCGCCCTCGCCTTCCTCTCGGCGATGGCGTTCTCGACCCTGCCCTCGCCCCTCTACGCGATCTACCAGGAGCGCGATCACTTCGCCGCACCCGTCGTCACGGTCGTGTTCGCCGCGTACGCCCTCGGCGTCATGGCGAGCCTGTATCTCGCCGGCCATGTCAGCGACTGGCTCGGACGCCGTCGGGTGACCGTCGTGGCGCTCGTCGTGAGCGCGCTCTCCGCCGTGCTGTTCGTGCTGTGGAACGACGTCGCGGGCCTCCTCGTGGCGCGGTTCGTCAACGGGATCGCGATCGGCGCGCTCACGGCGACCGCGACGGCTCACCTCTCCGAGCTCTCCGACGCGACGGGACGCCGCGGGCCGCGCGCGGCGCTCGTCGCGACCGTGGCGAACCTCGGCGGGCTCGGGCTCGGCCCCCTCGTCGGCGGGCTCTTCGCCGAGCGGGCCTCCGCGCCGCTCGTCACGCCCTACCTCGTGTTCGCCGCCGTCTTCGCGGCGCTCGCCGTGCTGCTCCTGCTCGTGCCGGAGACCGTCGAGCGAAGGGAGGAGCGCCCCGCGTACCGGCCGCAACGCCTCTCCCTCCCCGGCGATGCGCGCGCCGCCTTCTGGGCCGCCGGGATGGCCGCCTTCGGCGCGTTCGCGGTGCTCGGGATGTTCACGTCGCTCACGCCCACGTTCCTCACGGGCACGATGCACGAGAGCTCGCACCTCCTGGCTGGCGCCATCCCGTTCGGCGTGTACGCGTCGGCCGCCACCGCGCAGGCCCTCACGATGCGCCTCGCCACGCGCACGCAGGTGCTCCTCGCCGTGTCGCTCGTCGTGGGGGGCCTGATCGCCGTCGCATCGGCCGCGCTCACGGCCTCGCTCCCCGTGTTCGCGCTCGCGGGCGTCGTGGCGGGCGCGGGCGTCGGCGTGCTGTTCCGCTCGGCGATCGCGACGGGCGCCTCGGTCGCGGCCCCGGGGCGCGCCGGCGAGACGCTCGCCGGCATCTTCCTCATCGCCTACGCCGGTCTCACCGTGCCCGTGCTGGCGGTGGGGGCGGCGCTCGTCGCCCTGCCGCAGGCCACCGTGCTCGTGGGCTTCGCGGGCGCCGTCATCGTGCTCGTCGGGGTGACGGGCGGGCGGATGGCCGCGCAGGCGCCGGCGCGCGCGGCCTGACCGAAACACGGACGTAACACCCCGTCCTCGCAGGGGTGATGCGGCGCTCCTACGCTCGGCGTGCGGCCATTCGACCGCACGAGAGCGAGGAGACCGCCATGAAGAAGGCACTGCGCAACCCGGCGCTGCAGATCGGGGCGGGCGCCGTCCTCGGCATCGTGTTCGGCCTCATCGCGGGGGAGTGGGCGGGCAACCTGAAGTTCGTCGGCGACATCTTCATCCGTCTCATCCAGATGTCGATCGTCCCGCTCGTGATGTCGTCGGTCGTCGTCGCGACCGGATCGATGTCGGGGTCGGGGGCAGGGCGGCTCGCCGCGCGCACGTTCGCGTGGATGATCGGCTTCTCGATCGTGGCCGCCGCGCTCGCCTGGGGTCTCAGCGCCCTCTTCCAGCCGGGAGCGGGCATGCGGTTCGACGGCGAGCTCGACCCGGCGCTGCAGGAGTCGGCGACCTCGGCGACGGGATGGCAGGAGACGCTGCTCGGCTTCGTGTCGACCAACGTGTTCGACGCCATGTCGACGGGGTCGATGGTGCCGATCATCGTCTTCTCGCTGCTGTTCGGCGCCGCGCTCAACGCCTACATCGCGAAGACCGGCAACCGCCTCGTGCTCGAGATGGCCGACCAGGTGCAGCAGGTCGTGCTGACGATGATCCGCTTCGTCATGCGGCTCGCTCCGATCGGCGTGTTCTGCCTGCTCGCGGCGCTCGCGGGCGACGTGGGCTTCGCCGTCGTGACGACGGCGCTGTCGTACCTCGGCACGACGCTCCTCGGCGTCGTCATCCTGCTCGTCGTGTTCGTCGCGGTGGTCGCCGCGCGCACGCGGCTCAGCCCCTGGCGGCTGCCCCGCAAGCTCGCCGAGCAGACCGCCATCGCCGTGACGACGACGAGCTCGGCCGTCACCTTCCCCACCGTGCTGCGCAACACGGTGGAGAAGGTCGGGGTGAGCCCGCGGGTCGCGAACTTCACGCTCTCCGTCGGGCTGACGATGGGGTCGTACGGCGCCGTCCTCAACTACATGATCGTCGTCATGTTCCTCGCGCAGGCAGGCGACATCGAGCTCTCGATCGGGCAGATCGCGCTCGGGATGGCCCTCGCCATCCTGCTGAACATGGGGACGATCACGGTCCCCGGCGGGTTCCCCGTCGTCGCGATGTTCCTCGCGACCTCGCTCGGTCTCCCGTTCGAGGCCGTGGGCCTGCTCATCGCCGTGGACTGGTTCGCGGGCATCTTCCGCACCTTCCTCAACGTCAACGGCGACACGCTCGTCGCCATGCTCGTCGCCGACGCGGAGGGCGAGATCGATCGCGACGTCTACGAGGAGCGTGCGACCGCGTCGGCTCCCGATGTCGACGAGGCGGGGATGGCCGAGGCCTTCGAGCGCGCGGACAGGGCGGACTGAGCGCTCAGTACGATCCCCGGGTCGTCTCGTCGTCGCCGATGAACTCGCGGGCGAGCGCCTCCGATGCGCGGGCGACGAGCGCCACGTCGGCACCGACGAGGACGAACCGCGCGCCGGCGTCCACGTAGGCGCGCGCGACCGAGGGATCGAACGCGTTGACGCCCACGGGCGATCCCGCCGCCGTGACGGCCTCGAACGCGCGGTGCACGGCCGCGACGACCTCGGGATGCGTCTGCTGGCCGATGAGCCCCATCGACGCGGCGAGATCGCTCGGGCCGACGAAGACGCCGTCGATCCCGGGAACCTCGGCGATGGCGCGGGCGTTCGCGACACCCTCCTCCGTCTCGACCTGCACGAACACGGCGACGTGCTCGGCCGCCGTCCGCAGGTAGTCGTCGACGCGGTTCCAGCGGGCCGAGCGGGCCAGCGCGCTGCCGACGCCGCGGTGCCCGGCGGGCGGGTACTGCGCGGCCTCCGCGACGGTGCGCGCGTCGGCGGCCGTCGAGATCATCGGCACGAGGATGGTCTGCGCCCCGAGGTCGAGCACCTGCTTGATGACGACGGGGTCGGCGCTCGGCACCCGCACCACGGCCGTGGCGTCGTAGCCCGACACGGCGTGCAGCTGGGCGAGCACCGACTCGAGGCCGTTGGGGGCGTGCTCCATGTCGATGAGCACCCAGTCGAGACCCGAGCCCGCCATGATCTCGGCGGTCACGGGCGAGCCGGCGCACGCCCATCCGCCGTAGAGGGGGCGGGGCGAGGCGGCGATGTGCTCGCGGAGCGTCGGGCTCAGACGAAGCGGCATGAGATCGTCCCCAGGGGCCCGTAGTCGGCGTGCACGGTGTCGCCGCGCTCGATCCACACGGGGCGCGTGAACGAGCCGGCGAGCACGATCTCCCCGGCCTCGAGGCGCGCGCCGTGCTGGTGCAGCTTGTCGGCGAGCCACGCGACGCCCTGGCCCGGGTGGCCGAGCACGCCGGCGGCGACCCCCGTCTCCTCGATCGTCTCGTTGCGGTGGAGCAGCGCGCTCACCCAGCGGAGGTCGACGTCGTGGGGCCGGGTCGGGTTGCCGCCGAGCACGAGCCCGCCGTAGGCGGCGTTGTCGCTGATGGTGTCGACGATCGTGCGGCCCTCCAGCTCGATGTGCGAGTTGAGGATCTCGAGCGCGGGCGTGACGTACTCGGTCGCGCGGAGGACGTCGAAGAGCGTGCAGTGCGGCCCCTCCAGCGGTGCGGCGAGCACGAACGCGAGCTCGACCTCGATGCGCACGTTCGAGAACGCGGCGTGGGGGATGACGGAGCCGCTCTCCCAGACCGTGTCGTCGAACATGACGCCGTAGTCGGGCTCCGAGATGCCGGTGGCCTCCTGCATGGCGCGCGAGGTGAGTCCGATCTTGCGCCCGACGAGGCGGCGGCCTGCGGCGATCCGGCCATCCCGCCAGATGCCCTGGATGGCGTACGCGTCTTCGACGGTCGCCTCCGGGTGGCGCGCCGTGATGCGGCGGATGGGCGTGCGCGTGCGCTCGGCCTCCGCGAGCTCGGCGGCGAGCGCCGCGATCGTCTCGGCGGGGAGCGTCACAGCTGGTTCCCCAGCTTGTACTCGCCCTGCTTCCACTCGGGCATCGCGGCGTCGTCGCCGTGCCGGGTGTAGGAGAAGCCGTCGGCGCCGATCGTGACGGCCATCTCGCTCGAGTCGGTGCGGGCGACGACGGGCTGCGGGGTGCCGTCGAGGTCGAGCACGAGCGACCCGTCGGTGTACCACGAGGGCACGACGGGGTTGCCCCACCAGTCGCGTCGCTGGTTGTCGTGCACGTCCCACGTGACGACGGGGTTGTCGGGATCTCCCGTGTAGTAGTCCTGCGTGTAGACCTCGACGCGGTGGCCGTCGGGGTCGCGCAGGTAGAGGTAGAACGCGTTGGAGACGCCGTGGCGCCCCGGCCCGCGCTCGATGGCGTCGGAGCGGCGGAGGGCGCCGAGCTTGTCGCAGATGGCGAGGATGTTGTGCTTCTCGTGCGTCGCGAAGCAGACGTGGTGCATGCGCGGCCCGTCGCCGCCGGTCATGGCGGTGTCGTGCACGGTGGGCTTGCGCCGCATCCAGGCGGCGTACACGGTGCCCTCGTCGTCCTGGATGTCCTCCGTGACGCGGAACCCGAGGTCCTGCATGAACTTCACCGCGCGCGGCACGTCGGGGGTGATCTGGTTGAAGTGGTCGAGTCGCACGAGCTCGCCGGGGACGTGCAGGTCGTACCGCCACGACATTCGCTCGACGTGGTCGGCGTGGTGGAAGAACTCGATCGGGAACCCCAGCGGGTCGACGACGCGGACGGAGTCGCCGACGCCCTTCACGAAGCCCTCGGGTGCGCGGCGGACGTCGCAGCCGAGCTCGGCGTAGAAGGCGGCGGCGCGGTCGAGGTCGTCAGGGGTCCGCACGCGGTAGGAGAAGGCGGCGACCGCGGCGACGGGGCCCTCGCGGAGCACGAGGTTGTGGTGGATGAACTCCTCCGTCGAGCGCAGGTAGATCGTGTCGTCATCCTCCTCCGTGACGTACAGCCCGAGCACGTCGACGTAGAACTGGCGCGAGGCGGCGAGATCGGTGACGACGAGCTCCATGTACGCGCAGCGGAGGATGTCGGGCGGGGTCGCCGCCGGCGTCGCGATCGGGTCGTCGGCGTGGATCGGGGCCTCCTGCGAGACCCAGTAGCCGGAGGAGGTGAGCGTCATGTCGTCGCGTCGAGTCATGTCATGCGTCCTTGCGTGAGCGGATGGCCGGCGTCAGTTCTTGCCGAACGTGGGGTTGTGCACCTCGCCGAGCGTGATGTGCACGGCCTGCTGGTCGGTGTAGAAGTCGATGGAGCGGTAGCCGCCCTCGTGCCCGAGGCCCGAGGCCTTGACGCCGCCGAACGGCGTGCGGAGGTCGCGCACGTTGTTGCTGTTGAGCCACACCATGCCGGCCTCGACGGCCTGCGAGAAGTTGTGCGCGCGCTTCAGGTCGTTCGTCCAGATGTAGGCCGCGAGGCCGTACTTCGTGTCGTTCGCGAGGGCGAGCGCCTCCTCGTCGGTGTCGAACGGCGTGATCGCGACGACGGGGCCGAAGATCTCCTCCTGGAAGATGCGCGCGTCGGGGGAGACGTCGGCGAACACGGTGGGCGCGACGAAGTTGCCCTCGTCGAAGCCCTCCGGCCGCCCGCCGCCCGCGACGAGGCGGCCCTCGGTCTTGCCGATCTCGACGTACGACATGACCTTGTCGTAGTGCTCGGGGTGCACGAGCGCGCCCACCTCGGTGGCGGGGTCGTGGGGGTAGCCGACGCGGATGCGCTTCGCCTGCGCGGCGTAGCGCTCGACGAACTCGTCGTAGACGTCGCGCTGGACGAGGATGCGGCTGCCGGCCGTGCAGCGTTCGCCGTTGAGCGAGAAGACGCCGAAGATCGTCGCGTCGACGGCGGCCTCGAGGTCGGCGTCGGCGAACACGACGGCGGGGCTCTTGCCTCCGAGCTCCATGGACAGCCCCTTGAGGTACGGCGCGGCGTTGCCGAAGATGATCTGCCCCGTGCGGCTCTCTCCCGTGAAGGAGATGAGCGGGACGTCCGGGTGCTTCACGAGCGCGTCGCCCGCCTCCTCGCCCAGGCCGTTCACGAGGTTGAACACGCCCCGGGGGAGCCCGGCCTCCTCGAAGATGCCCGCCCACAGGGAGGCAGACAGCGGCGTGAACTCCGCGGGCTTCAGCACGACCGTGTTGCCGGTCGCGAGCGCGGGAGCGAGCTTCCACGACTCCAGCATGAACGGCGTGTTCCACGGCGTGATCAGTCCTGCCACGCCGATCGGCTTGCGGTTGACGTAGTTGATCTGGCGACCGGGCACCTTGAAGGTGTCGTCGGCCTGCGCGACGACGAGGTCGGCGAAGAACCGGAAGTTCTCGGCCGCGCGGCGGGCCTGGCCGAGCGCCTGCGTGATCGGCAGGCCGGAGTCGAACGACTCCAGCTCGGCGAGCCGGGCGTCGCGCGACTCGACGATGTCGGCGATGCGGTGCAGCACGCGGGAGCGCTCGCGGGGGAGCATCCGCGGCCACGGGCCGTCGGCGAAGGCCCGTCGGGCGGCGTCGACAGCGCGCTCGATGTCGGCCTTCTTCCCGGCCGCCGCCCGCACGTACACCTCGTTCGAGACGGGGTCGAGCACGTCGAACGTGTCGCCGTCCAGCGAGTCGACGAAGGCGCCGTCGATGTAGTGGCGGATGCGGTCGGGCAGGTCGGCGGGCACGTGGCGCTGCGCCGTGGCGGTGTCGGTCATGTCTCCTCCTCGGTGAGGGTCGGTTCGGCCTCGCCCGCATGACGGCGGGCGAGGAAGGCGTTCATGGTGGCCCAGCGGTGATCGCGGGCGGCGAGCTCGATCTCGAGCGGATCGGCACCCGCGCGGATGAGGGAGAGGATGCGGTCGTGCTCGGCGACCGACTCCTGGGCGCGGCCGGGGACGAAGGCGAAGCTGGAGTCGCGCAGGCCCGCCATCCGCGTCCATCCGCGGTGCACGAGATCGAGGATGTGCGGGTTCGGGCAGTGCGCGAAGAGCACGGCGTGGAACTCCTGGTTGATCACCGTGAAGAGGTGCGCGTCGAAGTCGTCGAGCAGGCGCCGGAGGCGCTCGTTGACGGCGGCGGCGCGGTCCAGGTCGTCGGCCGTGAGCAGCGGCGACGAGAGCGACGTGGCGATGCCCTCGACGACGCCCAGCGTCTGCATCGAGTGGAGGTACTCGGTCTCGTCGACGAGGGTGACGCGGGCGCCGACGTTGCGCTCGAACTCGACGATCCCCTCTGCCTCCAGTCGGCGGACCGCCTCGCGCACGGGCACGACGCTCATATCGAGCGATGCGGCGATCGTGCCGAGCACGAGCCGGTAGCCCGGCCCGAACTCGTGGCGGGCGATGCGCTCGCGGATCCACTCGTAGGCGCGCTGGGACTTGCTGAGGGTGACGGTCATGCTGCTCATCCTCCCGCCCTCCGTGCCGCATCGAAGCGGGCGCGCCACTCGGCGTCCATCGGGAAGAGGCCGTCGACGGGATGCCCCGCCGCCACCTGCTCGGCGATCCAGGCGTCCTCCACCTCCTGGGCGAGCGCCGCGTCGGCGACCTCCTCGGCGAGCGCGGGCGGGATGACGATGACCCCGTCGTCGTCTCCCACGACGATGTCGCCCGGCTGCACAGTCGCCCCGCCGCACGAGATCGTCACGTCGACGTCCCACGGAACATGCCGGCGCCCGAGGACGGACGGATGGGGGCCCCGCGAGAACACGGGCAGACCGATCGCGGCGACGGCAGCCGCGTCGCGCACGCCGCCGTCGGTGACGACCCCGGCGGCGCCGCGCGTGCGCGCGCGCAGCGCGAGGATGTCGCCGAGCGTCCCCGATGTCGCATCGCCTCGCGCCTCGATGACGACGACCTCGCCGTCGCCGACCGTGTCGAAGACGCGCTTCTGCGCGTTGTAGCCGCCGCCGTGGCGGGCGAACAGATCCTCGCGGAACGGCACGAAGCGCAGCGTTCGCGCGGTGCCGACGAGCTTCGCTCCGGGGATGCCCGTGCGCACGCCGTCGACGAAGCACGAGTGGTGCCCGCGCCGGCGCAGCTGCGCGGACAGGCCGGCGACGGGGGCGTCGTGCAGCTTGGCGCGGAGCGAGGCGGAGAGGCCGATCGGCGGGAGGCCGGCCGCGTCGCGCGACCCCCAGGCCTCCTCGCGCTGATGGTCGTCGACGGCGGGCAGCGAGCCCAGCGCGGCGTCGAACGGCGCGGTGCCGGCGACGACGCGGCTGACGAGTCGGCCGCTCGTCGGCGCGCCGGGCTTGCCGGGCGCGTCCACCTCGACCTCGACGACGTCGCCAGGGAGCGCGACCGACGAACCGGCCGGCGTGCCGGTGAGGATGACGTCGCCCGGTTCGAGCGTGACGTGCTGGGAGAGGTCGGCGACCAGCTGCGCGAAGGGGAACAGCAGATCCGACGTCGTGCCCTCCTGCGCGAGCTCGCCGTTGCGCCACGTGCGCACGCGGAGCGCGGCGGGGTCGACGGCGCGGGCGTCGATGAGCGCGGGTCCGACGGGCGTGTAGCCGTCGCGGCCCTTGTTGCGCAGGTTCGATCCCTTGTCGTTCGCCCGCAGGTCGTACACGCCCCAGTCGTTGGCGGCCGTGACGGCCGCGACGGCGTCCCAGGCCCGTTCGACGGGGACCCGCTGCGCCCGTGCGCCGATGACGAGCGCGATCTCGCCTTCGAAGGCGAGGAGCTCGGTGCCCTCCGGTCGCTCGACGTCGGCACCGGAAGGGGCGAGGGAGCTCGTGGGCTTGAGGAAGTACGAGGGCGCGGAGGGCGTGCGTCCCCGCTGCGCGGCGCGGGAGCCGTAGGCGAGGTGCACCGCGATGATCTTGCCCGGGGCGACGGGGATCCGGTCGTCGTGCGGCATACGAGCTCCTTCGCTCCGGGGCGGGTCTTGACTTCAGATCATATACGATCCGACGGCCTCGGCAAGGGGTCTTGTCAAAAGATATCTGAAATCGTATATTCTCAACCACGACGGTGCGCAGGCGCGCCGTCCCGACCTCGTCACATTGGAGTGCCAGATGTCCGCGCAGCACCCGAACGCCGGGCCCCTCACGCCCACGGGAACCATCGCGTCCACGTCCGATCGACGCCGAGTCGCCTTCGCCACCGTCGTCGGGACGACGGTGGAGTGGTACGACTACTTCATCTACGCCTCGGCCGCCGGTCTCGTCTTCGGCCAGCTCTTCTTCGAGCCGGCCGGCGAGGGGGTGGCGACCATCCTCTCGTTCCTCACCGTCGGCATCAGCTTCCTCTTCCGCCCCCTCGGCGCGTTCCTCGCCGGCCACTTCGGCGACCGCTACGGGCGGCGCATCGTGCTCGTCGTGACGCTCATCCTCATGGGGGCGGCGACGGTGCTCATCGGCCTCCTGCCGACGTACGCGCAGATCGGCGTCGCGGCGCCCGTCCTCCTCATCGTCCTGCGCGTGCTCCAGGGCGTCTCGGCGGGCGGGGAGTGGGGCGGCGCCGTGCTCATGGCCGTCGAGCACGCCCCGCGTGCACGCCGCGGCCTCTTCGGCGCCATGCCGCAGATCGGCGTGCCGATCGGGCTCCTCCTTGCGAGCGCCATGCTCGCGCTCATGAACGCCCTGTTCCCCGGTGACGCCTTCATCCAGTGGGGATGGCGCATCCCGTTCCTCTTCTCTGTCGTGCTCATCCTCGTCGGGTACTGGGTGCGTCGCCGAGTCGAGGAGAGCCCCGTGTTCGCCGAGATCGCGGAGCGCAAGGAGCAGACGAGCGCGCCGGCGGTGGCGCTCTTCCGCCGGTTCACGCCGCTCGTGCTGCTCGCCGCGCTCGTGTTCGCGGGCAACAACGCCGCGGGTTACATGACGACGGGCGGCTACATCCAGAACTACGCCACGACCGCCATCGGCCTCGATCGCGGCGCCGTGCTCACGGCGGTGACGATCTCGTCGGTGAGCTGGCTGCTGTCGACGTTCGCGGCGGGATGGCTGTGCGACCGCATCGGGCGCCGCACCACCTACATCATCGGCTGGATCGCGCAGGGGGCCGCGCTCATCGCGCTGTTCCCGCTCGTGAACTCGGGCGAGGTGGTCCTGCTGGGGACGGGGCTCGTCCTCCTCACCATCGGTCTCGGCTTCACGTACGGCCCGCAGTCGGCCTGGTACTCCGAGCTGTTCCCCGCGTCCGTGCGCTTCTCCGGCGTCTCGATCTCGTACGCGATCGGCGCCATCCTCGGCGGCGCGTTCGCGCCCACGATCGCGGCATGGCTGCAGCAGTCCACGGGGTCGTCCGACGCCGTCACGTGGTACCTCGTCGGGATGGCCGTGCTCGGTCTCGTCGCGACCCTGCTGCTGCGCGACCGCCGCGGCATCGACCTGCGGCCGTCGGCGGAGGAGGAGCAGTCGACGGGCCTGTACGCCTGGCAGCGCTGACGGCGCACGACGACGGGGGCCTCGCGGCGATGCCGCGGGGCCCCGGTCCTGGGAGCTGCGTCGCCGGTCATCGGCCGGACGACGCTTCCGCTCACGGGCGCAGGATGCGGGAGGCCTGTTCGAGGGCGTCGGTGACGACGCGGTAGTAGGCCCAGCGGCCGCGCTGTTCGCGGTTCGCGAGGCCGGCGTCGACGAGCAGCTTCATGTGGTGGGAGACGGTCGGCTGAGACAGTCCGACGGGCTCGGTGAGGTCGCAGATGCACGCTTCGCCGTCATCGGAAGCGGCGATCAGCGACAGAAGCCGCACGCGAGCGGGGTCGGCCAGGGCTTTGAACGTGCGCGCGATCCGCTCTGCCTCGTCCGCCGTCAGCACTCCGCGGGTGACCGGGGAGCAGCACGCGGTCGTGTCGGGCGGGAGGATGGGAAGCGACGTGGGCATGCAACGATCCTGCCATGTCGCATTGACATCTGTCGATGCATCGAGGACTCTCGATCCATTGGAATCTGTCGATGGATCGAGGAGTGAGTGCGATGGAGAGCGCGTTGCCCGTGGTCGTGATCGGTGCCGGCCCGCAGGGGCTCGCGGGTGCCGCCCACCTGGTGGAGCGGGATGTGCCGGTCGTCGTCCTGGAGGCGGGGGCCGGCCCGGCGGCGGCGGTTGCCGAGTGGGGTCATGTGCGCCTGTTCTCGGAGTGGCCGGAGCTGGTCGACGCGGCCGGCGCGAGGATTCTCGAGCCCACCGGATGGACGGCTCCGACGACGGGGTATCCGACGGGTGCGCAGTGGATCAGCGGCTATCTCGCGCCGCTGGCTGCCGAGCTCGGCGACCGGGTACGGTACGGCGCGCGGGTGGTGGGGGTGTCGCGTCTGGGGCGTGATCGTCTGGTCGACGCCGGCCGCGGCGACCACCCGTTCACCGTGCACGTGCAGCCGGGGGAGGGCGAGGAGTACCGGTTGCTGGCGCGCGCGGTGATCGACGCTTCCGGTACGTGGTCATCGCCCAACCCCGCAGGCGCCGACGGTCTGCCCGCGCTGGGCGAGCGGGGTGCGGCCGGAATGCTGTCGTATCGCATCCCGGACTTCCGGGACCGTGAGGGGTTCGAGGGGAAGCACACGGTCGTCGTCGGCTCCGGGCATTCCGCGGTGACGGCGGTCCTCGCGCTGGCGCGCATGGCGCGTCGCGACCCGAACACCACAGTGACGTGGGCGTTGCGCCGCGCCACCGCCGGGAACGCCTTCGGGGGTGGTGAGGCCGATGAGCTGCCGGCACGCGGGGCGCTGGGGATCAAGGCGAAGGAGTTCGTCGACGCCGGGCTGGTGTCGCTCGTGACCGGGTTCCGCGTCGAGCGCGTGACGACGGACGAGGGCCGGCCGGTACTCGTCGCAGAGGATGGCCGCGCGGTCGTCGCTGATCGCGTCGTGGTGCTCACCGGGTTCCGCCCCGATCTGTCGTTCTTGTCGGAGCTTCGGTTGGAGCTGGATCCCGCGTTGCAGGCGCCCGCGCGGATCGCTGCGGAGGTCGATCCGAACGTGCATTCCTGCGGGTCGGTCGCGGCGACCGGCGCGGCCGACCTCGCCCAGCCGGAATCTGACTTCTACCTCGTAGGCGCGAAGTCCTACGGGCGGGCACCGACCTTCCTCGCCCTCACCGGGTACGAGCAGGTGCGCAGCGTCGTCGCGGAGCTCGCGGGCGACCACGAGGCCGCTCGACGGGTGGAGCTGGTGCTGCCCGACACGGGGGTATGCGGCGGCGCCGGACTGTTCGATGCTTCCGGGGCATCTCTGGGCGGCGCCTGCTGCGCCCCGCCGGCTCAGGTACTCCAGATCGGGCGTGCTCCGGCTCCCGCCTGACCGGAGCGGATGGCCCCGGTCAGCCAGCGATCCGCCCCGCTCATGTGTCTTAGCGTGCGAGGAGCGTGGACTGGATCTTCGCGGTGACGGCTTCGCGCAGCGGCCGCACGGCCTCGGCGTCCCAGGCCTCCGGGTTGGGAAACGACCATTCCAGGACCTCGCCGCGGGGCGTCGACGGCAGATCGAGGCCGGGCTTCATCAGCACCACGACGTCCGCCTGATCGAGGTCGTCCGTGGTGACGGCGCGGGGTACGCGGTCGGTGATGTCCAAGCCGAGCTCAGCGACCGTGGCGGCCACGGCAGGGTTCACCTCGTCTGCGGGGGACAGGCCCGCCGACGTCGCGGTGAACCGGTCGCCGGCCAGGTGTTCCAGGAGGGCGGCGCCGAGCTGGGAGCGGCCGGCGTTGTGCTGGCAGATGAACAGGATGGTCGGGGTGGTGTCAGTCACGGGTTCTCTTTCTGGGAGGGTCAGGTGGAGGCGAGCCGGGGGGCGAGTTCCGTGATGCGGCGTTCCAGCTCGTCGTAGGCGGTGTCGAAGGCGTCGTCGGTGCCGACGCGTACCGGGTCCGGGATCGACCAGTGCAGATGCCCGATCACTCCGAGTTCTTCGTGCGCGTTGTCGCACACGGTGACCACGAAATCCGAACCGGTCAGCACCGTCTCCAACGCCCGAGGCGATTCATCGGCAAGGTCGAGCGCGTGACGGCCGGCCGTGGCGATCGCGCCGGGATCGATCCGGGCTGCGGGGTGCGTGCCGCCGGACGCGGCTGGGATGCTGCTGCGGGTCGCCCACAGCGCCGCGGCCAACTGCGATCTGGCCGAGTTCGCGGTGCACACGAACACCACCCGCGTCGCCCGGTCGACTCGACCGGGGACGAGCCCCTGCAGTGCGCCTTCGGTCAGATGGACGTAGCTGCGCCGCTTGTCCGCCTCCGAGCGCGACCGGGCCACCATGCCCGCTGACTCCAGCACCCTCAGATGATGAGCGACCAGGTTCCCCGGCATGCCCAGAGCGCTGCCGATCTCAGATGGCGACAGATCACCGAGCGTCAGGAGGTCGACGACCCGCAGGCGCGACGGATCGCTCAGCGCCGCGTGCCGGGCGGCCCGCGCTTCCGCCGTATCTTTTCTCTCAGTGTTCATTGATTCAATATTGACTGAATCACCGCATTCGGGTCAAGATGGGGCCCACATGGAAACCACCACCCGCTCCCATCCGTCCGCGATACGGCTTCCCTTGCTGCGTCGTGCCACCGCCGAGTTCCTCGGGACCGGCCTGCTTGTCACTGTCGTGGTCGGATCGGGGATCGCGGCCCAGCGTCTTTCTCCGCATGATGCGGGAGTGCAGCTTCTCGAGAACAGTCTGACCACGGCGCTCGGCCTGTCGGTGCTGATCCTCATGCTCGGACCGGTGTCGGGAGCGCACTTCAACCCCGTGGTGTCGTTAGCGGACTGGCTGCGGGGGCGCCGCTCGGGGGCGGGCCTGCCGCTGCGCGACCTGACTCTGTATCTCGCCGCGCAGATTCTCGGCGGCATCGCCGGAACCCTCCTGGCAGGGGTGATGTTCGACACTGCGCCCGCCCTCTCCGGACACGACCGCGCGACCGGCGGGCACCTCGTCGGGGAGGTCGTCGCGACCGCCGGGCTCGTACTGCTCATCTTCGCGCTCGCCCGTGCAGAGAGGGGCTCGACGGCGGCGGCCGCGGTCGGTGCGTACATCGGAGCCGCGTACTGGTTCACCAGCTCGACGTCGTTCGCGAATCCCGCCGTGACCATCGCCCGCATGTTCACCGACACGTTCGCCGGCATCGCCCCCGCCTCCGTGGTGCCGTTCATCCTCGCCCAGCTCGTCGGCGCGGCCCTCGGCCTCGCGCTGCTGCGCGTTCTCTACCCGACCGCCGCACGCACCGCGGGCGACGTCGTGGTGCCCACGCAACCCGAAACCACGTCCTGAAAGGCACCCCATGCATCTCGTCGCGATCGGCGGAAGCGACGCCGGAATCTCCACCGCCCTGCGAGCTCGCGAACTCGATCCCTCCGTCGACGTCACCGTCGTGGTGGCCGACTCCTACCCGAACTTCTCCATCTGCGGCATCCCGTACTACTTCTCCCGCGAGGTGCAGCCGTGGCAGTCCCTCGCCCACCGAACGCACGCCGACCTCGAAGCCACGGGCATGAACCTGCGCCTGGAGACCCTCGCCACCGCCATCGACGTCGACGGCCGCAGGCTCACCGTCCGCGACGCCGCCGGCACGGAATCGACGATCGCGTACGACGAGCTCATGGTCGGCACCGGCGCATCCCCGTCCACCGCGGGCATCGCCGGGCTCGACCGGCTCGGCCCCGACGACGGGGTGCATCTGCTGCACTCGATGGGCGACACCTTCGCGCTGGAGCGCTACCTCGACGAGCACCGGCCCGAGACCGCGATCATCGTCGGGGCCGGATACGTCGGCCTCGAGATGGCCGAAGCCCTCACCGTCCGCGGCCTGCACGTCACCCAGCTCCAGCGCGGCCCCGAAGTGCTCTCCACCCTCGACCCCGAACTCGGCACCCTCGTCCACGACGAGCTCACCCGCCACGGCGTCGACGTGCTCACCGGAACCCGCATCGATTCCGTCGCCCGCGAAGCGGGCCGCCTCACCGTGAGCGGCGTCCGCGACGGTGGCGCCTTCTCGCGCTGCGCGGACCTCGTGCTCGTGGTCGTCGGCGTACGTCCCAACACCAGCCTGCTCACCGCGGCCGGCGCGACCACGGGCGCGGGCGGCGCGGTCGTCGTCGACGAGTACATGCGCACCGGCCTGCCGAACGTGTGGGCGGCCGGAGACGGCGTGGTCACCCACCACCGCCTCCTCGGCGTCACCTACCTACCCCTCGGCACCACTGCGCACAAGCAGGGCAGGGTCGCCGGGGAGAACGCCGTCGGCGGCAACGCCCGGTTCGCCGGGAGCCTGGGCACGCAGGTGGTGAAGGTCTTCGACATCGTAGCCGCGCGCACGGGGCTCCGCGATCACGAGGCCGCCGCCGCGGACTACGCCCCACACAGCTACACCGCGATCGTCGACGACCACAAGCGCTACTATCCCGGAGCCACCCCCATCAGCATCCGCATCACGGGCGACACCCGCGACGGCCGCCTGCTCGGTGCGCAGCTCGTGGGCGCCCGAGGTGCCGAGATCTCCAAGCGTGTCGACACCTACGCGACGGCCCTCCATCACGGGATGACAGTCGCCACCATGAGCGACCTCGACCTCGCGTACACGCCTCCGCTCGGGTCCCCGTGGGACGCGGTGCAGATGGCGACGCAGGCATGGGAGGGCGACGCGCGCCGCTTGACGACGCCCGTTTAGGTCCTGACGCTCTCGTTCTCAGCTGTTCACGCGGATGATCTCGTGCTGGTAGGGCGCGATGACCGACCGGCTCACGCGCAGATCGAGGAGGAGGAAAGGGCGCTCGTCGGCGGGACGGGCGGCCCACCGGGCGAGGTGGTCGAGGTCGGAGAGGTCACGCACGACGACCCCCTCCGCCCCGACCGCGGCGCCGAGCGCCGCGAAGTCGACCTCGGGGATGAGCATGGGCGACTCGGCGAGGCCCTTGAGGCCGTAGAGGTTGACTTCGGCTCCGTATGCGCCGTCGTTCCAGACGACGCAGACGCCGCGCCCGCCCGTCGTCCGCACCGCCGTCTCGAGATCGGCGAGCGCCATGAGCCCGCCGCCGTCTCCCGTCGTGAGGACGATCGTCGACGCCGGAGCCGCCTGCGCCGCGCCCGCGACGCTCGGGAACCCGAGTCCGATGGACTGGTACGCCGTGCCGACCATGATCATCCGCTCGGGGGACGCGACCGGCCAGTACATGTTGGCCCATCCGATGAAGTGGCCGCCGTCGCTCACGACGACGCGGTCCTCCGGAAGCAGCTCGCCGATCCGCTGGGCGGCGCTGCGGGGATCCAGTCGGCCGTCCGGTGCGAGGCGGTCGCCCGGCTCCTGCGCGCGGAGCGGGGCGAGGTCGACGCTCTCGCGCCATCCCGACGGCTCCGCCTCCGCGAGGGCGGCGACGAGGAGCTCGGCCACGACGCGCACGTCGCCCTGCAGGTAGTCGCCGACGCGCGGATGCGTCGCGGTCGGCGCGACATCGACCTGCACGACCCTCGTGCCCGGCGAGAAGAGGTCGCCGAAGCGCATCGTGAAGGGGGTGAGCGAGGCGCCCAGCACGACGGCCACGTCGGCCTGCCGCACGAGCTCCATGGCGCCGGGTGCGCCGAACCCGCCCGTCACGCCCAGGTCGTAGCGGCCATCGGGGAAGACGCCGCGGCCGAGCGCCGTGGACGCCGTCACGGCGCCCGTCGCGTCGGCGAGGGCTCCCAGCACCTCGCTCGCGCCCGCGAGGTGCGCGCCGCGGCCCGCGAGCAGGAACGGCCGTTCAGCGCCCGCGAGCGCCGCCGCGACCCGCTCGACCGCGGCGTGCGTGTGCGGCGACGGCGGCGTCGGGGCCGGCAGGCGGAGCGCGGGCGTCGGCGGCACCTCGCCCGCCTCGAGCGTCGGCACGTCGTAGGGGATGGCGAGCACGACCGGCACGCGGTAGGCGAGCGCGTGCTCGATCGCGATGACGGTGCTGGCGGCGGCGTCGAGGCGTCCCGCCGTGTACGTGCGGACGCCCACGGCCGACGCGAGCGCGATCTGGTCGACGTCCCACGGGCGCGGGCCCGACGTCGGCTCGTCGCCGACGATGAGGACGAGGGGGATGCGGGCCTGCGCCGACTCGGCGAGCGCCGTGAGGGTGTTCGTGAACCCCGCGCCGTAGGTCGTCGTGGCGGCCGCGATGCGGCCGGAGGCGCGGAAGTGGGCGTCTGCGGCCACGACGGCTCCCGCCTCGTGGCGCACGGCGGTGAACCGCGCGGGCGTGCGGCGCAGGAGGGCGTCGAGGAAGTGGGCGTTGCCGTTGCCCATCAGCCCGAATACCTCGTCGATGTGACGGGACAGGGCGACGGCGACGTGCTGGGAGACGGTGGGCATGGAGACCTCTCGAGACGGGACGGACGGGACTGCTCCGTATATGTCTCGCCGCCGCGTCGTCGCGCCGCTTCGTGCCCCTTTTTCGAGCACCGGGCGCTGAGCCCGGACGACTCGATCGTATACGTTCCCTTGCCCGCCGCACGAGAGGGCGGTACGATCATGTCATTCGATAAGGGAACGCAGTGTTCGAATATCGAATGCGACATCGTCGTCCCGCCGCACCCACACCGATGTGAGGAGAGCTCCGTGCAGTTCCACCACCATGGCTACGTCTCCGGCGACCCGCGGGTCCAGCCCGCCGCCGGGGCGGGCATCGACCGGCCGGACGAGCTCCCCGACGTCGTCGACGTGCTCATCGTCGGCACGGGACCCGCGGGCATCACGCTCGCGGCGCAGCTGGCGCAGTTCCCGGGTGTCGTCACACGCGTCGTCGAGAAGCGCGCCGGCCGTCTGGAGGTGGGGCAGGCCGACGGCATCCAGGCGCGCAGCGTCGAGACGTTCCAGGCCTTCGGCTTCGCCAACCGCATCATCGAGGAGGCGTACCGGATCACCGAGATGGCGTTCTGGAAGCCGGACGCCGACGACCCCTCCCGCATCGTGCGAACCGCCGTCGCACCGGACGACCCCTCCCACGTGAGCGAGTTCCCCCACCTCATCGTCAACCAGGCGCGGGTGCAGGACTACTTCCTCGAGGTCATGGCCGGCTCGCCGACGCGCAGCCGGCCCGACTACGGATGGGAGTTCGCCGGGCTCGAGATCGGCGACGGCGACCATCCCGTCTCCGTCACGCTGCGCCGCAGCGCCGGTCCGGACGAGGGTGCCGAGCGCATCGTCCGCGCGAAATACGTCGTGGGAGGCGACGGCGCGCGCAGCCGCGTGCGCGAGGCGATCGGGGCGCGCCATCAGGGCTCCCAGGCGTTCCACGCCTGGGGCGTCATGGACGTGCTCGCGGACACCGACTTCCCCGACATCCGGCGCAAGTGCGCCATCCAGTCGCACGACGGCGGCAGCATCCTGCACATCCCGCGCGAGGGCAACCACCTCTTCCGGATGTACGTGGACCTCGGCGAGGTCGGGCACGACGATGCGGGCGGGGTGCGGAAGACCACGCAGGAGGAGGTCGAGGCGCGCGCGAACCAGATCCTGCATCCCTACTCGCTCACCGTGAAGCACGTCGCCTGGCGCAGCGTCTACGAGGTCGGGCACCGCGTCACGGATCGCTTCGACGATGTCGAGCTGCCCGGCACCTGCACGCCGCGCGTGTTCATCATGGGCGACGCATGCCACACCCACAGCGCGAAGGCCGGGCAGGGGATGAACGTCTCGATCCAGGACGGCTTCAACCTCGGCTGGAAGCTCGGGCACGTGCTGGAGGGGCGCGCCCCCGAGGAGCTGCTCGCGACGTACTCGGCCGAGCGCCAGGTCGTCGCGCAGAACCTCATCGACTTCGACCGGCAGTGGTCGTCGCTCATGGCCGCCCGCCCGGAGGAGATGGACGATCCCGCCGAGCTCGAGCGGTTCTACGTGCGGACGGCGGAGTTCCCGGCCGGCTTCATGACGGAGTACGCGCCCTCGATCATCGTCGACGGAGACGCGCACCAGGCGCTCGCCGCCGGCTTCCCGATCGGCAAGCGGTTCCGCTCGCACCCCGTCGTGCGGGTCTGCGACGGCAACCCCGTGCACCTCGGCCACCATGCGCGCGCCGACGGCCGCTGGCGGGTCTACGTCTTCGCCGACGCCGAGGGCGATGCGGCGGAGGCGCTCGCCGCCTGGCTCGCCGACTCGCCGCTCACGGCGGTGGCGGAAGGCGACGACATCGACGCGCGCTTCGACGTCAAGATCGTCTACCCGCGACCGCACCTGGAGGTCGACCTCGGTCGCGTGCCGGCCGTGTTCCTCCCGCGGACGGGGCCGTTCCAGGTGGTCGACTACGAGAAGGTGTACGCCTCCGACCCGGCCGACGACGTGTTCGCGGCTCGTGGGATCGGCGCGGGCGGCGCGGTCGTCGTGGTGCGGCCCGACCAGTACGTCGCGGCCGTGCTGCCGCTCGAGGCGCGAGACGAGCTCGCCCGCTTCGTGGAGCGCTTCACGCTCCCGCCGCGGCGGACCGTGACGGCGGGCTGAGGTCAGCCGCCGTACGCGCGCGCGATCGCGCCTGCCGCCCGTTCCAGCCGCGAGGCGACGGCCGCGCGGTCGTCGGGCATCGCGACGTGGACGACCGCGATCGCCGCGGGGGGCTGGCGGGGGAGGCGCAGGGGGACCGCGACGGAGCGCAGCGACGGCACGACCTCGTCGTGGCTCTCGGCGTAGCCGCGCTCGCGGGATGCGGCGAGCTCCTCGCGGAGCGCATCGGGCCACGCGTCCTCGCCCGTCGCCAGGAGGATGGCCTTGCCCGGTCCTCCGCGGGTGAGGGGATGGCGGTGCCCCGGCCGGTACGACACGACCGCGACGCTGCGCCGCGGCGAGGCGCTGACGAGGGTCACCGCCTCGTCGCGGTCGAGCTGGACGGCGAGCAGGCACGTCATGCCGAGCTCGTCGGCGACCTCGGCGAGCGCGGGGAGCGCCGCCTGCTGCAGATCGCGCGAGACGCCGGCGGCGAGTGCCGCGAGCCCCGCCGCGAGGGCGGGGCGGCCGTCGTCGCCGCGGGCGACGAGCCCGTGGTCCTCGAGCGTGCGCAGGAGCCGGTACGCGACGGAGCGGTGCACGCCGAGCGCCGCGGCGAGCTCGTCGATCGTGGGAGGGCGCTCCGCGGCGGCGATCACCTCGAGCAGGCGGATGCCGCGGCTGAGCGTCTGCGACCCCGTCGCGCTCTTCTCCGTCACGCGTTCGATCGTACGGCGCCCCGCGCGGTCATCCCCGCAGCGCGCGGACGAGCGTCCAGCGGTTCCCGACGGCGTGCGGCTCGTGCTCGAGGGCGTCGAGCGCTCGCAGCGCGAGGGCGAGGCCGCGGCCCGACTCGGCGTCGTCGTCCGGCATGCGCACGGCGTCCCAGTCGATGGCCGCAGGCGGAGCGGTGTCGGCGAGCACGGCGCGCACCTCACCGCCGTCGACGGAGAGGTCGGCCTCGACCTGGACGGCACGGGGGGAGTGGCGCGCGATGTTGGTGGCGATCTCCGACAGTGCGAGCGACATCATCATGCGGTCCTCCGCCGTGACGTGCGGGGCGCGCTCCCAGAGGCGATCGGCCGCGTCGAGCAGGGCGTCGACGAGAGCGTCGTCGGCGGGGCCGGCGACGTGCGCGGTGACCGCGTCAGTCCCCATCGAACGCCGTCTCCGGCGTCGGGTGGGCGCGCAGCACGCGGTCGAGGTTCGTGAGGCGGAGCACGGCGGCGACCGGCTCGGGGACGGCGGCGATGCGCAGGTCGCCGCCCGCGTTCCGCGCCGTCTTGAGGCCGCCGATGATGGCGCCCAGGCCAGAGGAGTCGACGAACGCCGTCGCGGCGAGGTCGAGCACGATGCGCGCGCTGCCCGCATCGACGAGCTCCTGGACGGCGGCCCGGAGCGCAGGCGCGCCCGCCGCCGTCAGACGACCGGTCACGGAGATGACGGCGTGGTTCTCATGCGTCGTGGTGGACAGGTTCATCCTTCTCCTTCTGCTGCGGGCCGCGGTAGAGGGCGGCCTGGACGATGACGCTCAGCACGACGAGGTCGTAGACGACCCACGCCGTGTTGACGAGGGTTCCGGTGCCGTCTCCCGTCCCGACCGCGACGCGGACCGCGCCGATCGCGAGCGCGACGACGAGCGCCGCGATGGCGGTCAGCTGGGGCCAGATGGCGCGCCACGGCACGCCGTCGGGGTCGCGCCCGTCCTTGCGCGTGACGGCGAAGCCGAGCGGGCGCTTCAGCACCACGTTCGCGAAGGCCGTCCAGCACGCGCGGATCCACACGGGGAAGAGCGCGAGCGAGTACTGCTGCCCGCGCCACGTGCGCATGCCCTTCGCGACGACGAGGAAGAGCGCCTGGTTGACGAGGAAGGCGGGGAGGAAGCGCGCGAAGAAGTCGACCGACCACGCCGTGACGGGCAGCACGCCGAAGACGAGGTAGACGACCGGCGCCGCGATGTACACGACGGCCGTGAAGCCGGAGAGATAGCTCCACATCGTCGCGAAGTACATGAGCCGCTGCCCGGCGGTGAGCCCGCGCTTGACGAGCGGATTGTCGCGCAGCATGACCTGGAGCGTGCCCTGGGCCCAGCGCAGGCGCTGCGTGAGCATCGTGCGGAGATCCTCGGGGGCGAGCCCGCGCGCGAGGATCTCGTGGTGGTAGACGCTGCGCCATGCGAGCGCGTGCAGCTGCATGGCGGTGGCCATGTCCTCCGTGACGGAGATGGTCGCGAGCGGCTGCACCGGCTGCGCCTCGTCCGGCCGGTCGATGCGGAGCGCGGCGAGCAGGGCGGAGACCGCCTCGACGGCGCCGAGCGGCGAGAGGTCGCGCGCCGCGAGCGCGTCGAGCGCGGCGTCGTCGACGACGACGCCGTCGAGCTCGGCGTCGCGCGACACCGGCAGCTCGCCGAGCTCGGCGAGATCGGCGCGGATGGCCGCCAGGTCTCCCGTCACGAGACGCACGCCCGCATCGTCGACCGCCGTCTTCACGCGGTAGGTCACATCGGCGACGGGCCCGCCCGCGGCGATCTCCGCGCGGGCCTCGGCGACCGTCCGCCGCAGTGCGGCGAGCTCGTCGCGGAGCGGGCCGTCGGCGCGCCGCGTCTCCCGGGCGAGGAGGCTCTCGGAGGCGCGCAGCGCGCGCTGCGCCCCGTCCGCGACGCTCCGGACGTAGCCGATGATGCCGAGCTGCATGAGGGCGTCGCGCCGCAGCACGGCGTTCGACCCGCAGAAGAAGGCGGCGTTCCAGCCGTCCTTGCCCTGCTGGATGGGGCCGTAGAAGAGCGGCGCCTGGCTGCCCAGCGGATCGGCCTCGTCGACATTGGAGAACCACTGCGGCGTCTGCACGAGGGCGACCCGCTCGTCGTCCGCGAAGTAGCCGAGCGTGCGGTGGAGGATGAGCGGATCGGGGACCTGGTCGGCGTCGAGGATGAGGAGGAACTCGCCCTCCGTCTGGAAGAGCGCGTTGTTGAGATTGCCGGCCTTCGCATGGCGGGGCTTGCCCGTCCAATCGTCCGAGCGGTTGAGGTATCCCACGCCGTCCCGCTCCGCGGCCGCGCGCAGCTCGTCGCGGTTGCCGTCGTCGAGGATCCACGTCTCGTGCGGGTAGGCGATGCGCTTCGCGGCACGCGCCGTGGTCATCACGAGCTCGAGGGGCTCGTTGTACGTCGTGATGAGCACGTCGACCGTGCCCTGCGGCTCGGAGACGGGAGCGGGGCGCTCCCTCGCGCGCCACATCGTGAGGCAGAACAGGACGGTGTCGATGACGCTGTACGTCTCCGCGAGCACGAGGGGGACCGCGATCCACCACGCCTCCCAGTTGACGGAGGCGAGCCACCGCCATGCGACGTAGTTGACGCCGAGCAGGACGGAGAGCAGCGCGAGCACGCGGATGGCGGCGAAGCGGGCGGTCATGCGTCCCTCCGGACGACGACGACCGTGATGTCGTCGGTCGCGGCCTCGCTGCGGGCGAGGCGGAGCGCTTCGGCGACGGCGCCGTCGGGTCCCCGGTCGCGCAGCACCTGCGCCACCTGGCCGAACGGGTCGTCGAGGTCGAGCACGTCGAGGAGCCCGTCGCTGCAGCACACGAGCGCGTCGCCGGCGGAGAGGACGGACGTCGTCGTCGTGCGCTCGTCGTCGCCGGCCATCCCCATCCCGAGCGGCAGCCCCAGCGAGCGCAGATGCTCCCAGCACCCGTCCGCGCGCAGGATGAACGCGAGCGAGTGCCCCGCGTCCACGAGGTCGATCCGGCCGCTGCGGGTGTCGACGTCGGCGTGCACCGCCGTGACGAACATCGTCGTGTCGCCGAGGTCGGCCTGCAGCAGGCGGTCGGCCTCCGCGACGGCGGCGGCGAGCGGCCGCTCCGGCGCGGTGCGCAGCGAGGCCCGCACACCGGAGGCGATGATGGCGGGTCCCGTGCCCTTGCCCATCACGTCGGCGAGCGTGACGCGCACGACGCCGTCGCGGAGCACGACGTCGTGGAAGTCGCCCGAGAGCCGGTCGCGCGCGGCCGCTCCCGCGGCGATCGTCCATCCCGGCACACGGGGGAGCGACCGCGGCGCCAGCGTGCGCTGCACGAGGAGCGCGTGGTCGAGGTCCTGATCGCGCGCCAGCTCGGTCTGCACCCACACGGCGAGCTGCTGCAGGGCGATGCGCTCGTCGTCGCCGAAGGCGCGCGGCGTCGTGTCGAGGATGCAGAGCGTGCCGACGGGCTCCCCACCCGGCGCGTGAAGCGGATGGCCCGCATAGAACCGCAGGTGGGGATCGCCGACGACGAAGGGGTTGTCGGCGAAGCCCGCCGTCGCCGACGCGTCCTCGATGACGACGGTCGCGTCCTGACGGACCGTGAAGTCGCAGAACGAGTCCTCGCGGGGCGCCTCCCGGCCGCCCAGCCCGATCTCGGACTTCCGCCACTGCCGGTCGCGGTCGAGCAGCGAGACGCTCACCATGGGGACGTCGAAGATCTCCTGCGCGAGGCGCGTCACCCGATCGACGCGTTCGTCGGGCGGGGTGTCGAGGATGTGCAGCGCCTCGAGGGCGCGCTGCCGTCGCTGCTCGTCGATCATGGGGCCGCCTCGTCCGTCATCCCGGCCATCCTACGAGCTGGGATATCGGTCGGGGCGGATCACCAGGAGGCACCGTCGGCGATCTCGCTCCAGACCGTGCGCATGTGCGAGCGCGAGTGGCGCTCCGCCGCGTCCGCGTCGCCGTCCGCGATGGCGCGCGCGGTCCGCATGTGATCCTCGAGGGTCCCCTCAGCGGGCACCCCGGGAGTGAGCCCCAGATGCGCCCGCCCGCTCAGCACCTCGTGGACGGGTGTCTCGAGCGCCGTGAGAAGGGGGTTCCCCGATGCGGCGAGGAGCGTGCCGTGGAAGGCGAGGTCGGCGGTGAGGTATTCCTCGGAATCGCCGAGACCGCGCGCGCCGAGGGCGTTGAGACGCTCGGCGAGCCGCATGATCTCGGCTCGCTGGGCAGGGGAGGCGCGGACGGCGGCGAGTCGCGCCGCCATCGGCTCGACCGAGACGCGCAGCTCCATGAGCGCCTCCAGCTGCTGCTGGCGGAACGGGCCGTGCAGGTTCCACTGGATGAGCTGCGGGTCGAACGCGTCCCATCGCTCGCGCGGGAGCACCGTGATGCCGACCTTCCGCCGCGAGGAGACCATCCGGATGCTCTCGAGCACGCGGACGGCTTCGCGGACGACCGTGCGGGAGGCGTTGTAGTCGGCCTCGAGCTGAGCCAGGGTGAAGACGGAGCCGGGTCGCGGATCGCCGGAGGCGATGCGCCGACCCAGGTCGTCGAGCACGTCGCCGTGCATGCCGATCGCCATGATGCTCCTTCGCGAGGTGATTCGTAGTATCTTATCTCCTCGTTAAGTAGTACTTTTGGATCCATCCGGCCGCGCAGCATCGCGGGGTCGTCGAGTTCAACGGAGAATCCCATGGACGATTGGACGCAGACGCTGGGCACAGCGCCCCTTCTGCTCATCGCCGCGGCCGCGGTCGCGCTCATCCTCTTCCTCGTCATCAAGGTCAAGCTGCACGCGTTCTTCGTGCTCGTCGTGGTCTCGCTGCTCACGGCGATCGCGACGGGGCTGCCGATGGGGGCGCTCGTCAACGAGGTGCTCGTGTCGAGCTTCGGCAGCACCCTCGGGTCGGTGGCGCTGCTCATCGGGCTCGGAGCCGTGCTCGGCCGCCTCATCGAGTCGTCGGGCGGAGCCAAGGTCGTCGCCGACATGATGGTGCGGATCTTCGGCGAGAAGCGCGCCGCCTTCGCGCTCGGCCTCACGTCGCTCCTCCTCGGGTTCCCGATCTTCTTCGACGCCGGGCTCGTCGTCATGCTGCCGATCATCTTCGCCGTGGCCCGCCGCATCGGCGGCAAGAACCTCCTGCTCTACGGTTTCAGCGGCGCCGCGGCGTTCTCCGTCATGCACGTGTTCCTGCCGCCGCACCCCGGCCCCGTCTCGGCGACCGAGTTCTTCGGCGCCAACCTCGGCGTCGTCATGCTCATCGGCCTCGTGATCGCGTTCCCGACCTGGTACGTCTCGGGCTACCTGTGGGGCACCTTCGTCAACAAGCGCTACCCGATGATCGTGCCGGCGCTGTTCGGCACCGCCGACGAGGACCAGCCCGCGAACCCGCCCAAGGCGTCCACGGTCATCCTCATCCTGCTCCTGCCGCTCGCGCTCATCTTCCTCAACACGGGGCTCACGGCGCTCGGCTCGGTCGGCGCCGTCGACACGACGCAGACGTGGGCGCAGGCGCTCATCCTCATCGGCACGTCGCCCGTCGCGCTGCTCATCACCTCGCTCATCGCGATGCTCGTGCTCGGCAAGTTCCGCGGCGAGACGGGCTCCGCCCTCGAGAAGCTCGTCGACGGCACGCTCGGCACGGTCTCCTCCGTCATCCTCATCACGGGTGCGGGCGGCATGTTCGGCGGCGTGCTGCGCGCCTCCGGCATCGGCGACGCGCTCGCGACGACGCTCGGCGACCTCGGCCTGCCGATCATCTTCGCGGCGTACCTCATCGCCGTGGCGCTGCGCGTCGCTCAGGGTTCGGCGACCGTCGCGCTCGTCACGACGGCGGGCCTCCTCGCTCCCGCCGTGCTCGACGGCGGCTTCGGGGTCGTCGACACGGCCGCCATCACGCTCGCCGCCGCGGCGGGATCGGTGTTCGCGAGCCACGTGAACGACTCGGGGTTCTGGCTCGTCGGCCGTCTCATGGGCATGGACGTCAAGACCACGCTGAAGACGTGGACCGTGCAGCAGGCGATCGAGTCGGTCGTCGGATTCGCGCTCGTCCTCGTCGTCTACGCGATCTTCTGAACGGAGCGTCCATGACCGGCACCTTCGACATCTCCGGCCGCCTCGCCCTCGTGACGGGCTCGTCGCGCGGGCTCGGGGCATCCCTCGCCCTCGCGCTCGCCGAGGCGGGAGCGCGCGTCGTCCTGCACGGGCGCGACGGGACCGCGCTCGCCGCCTCGCGCGACGCGATCGCGGAGCAGACCGGAACCGCGCCTGCCACGGCCGTCTTCGACGTGACCGACGCCGCCGCCGTCGAGCGCGGCGTGGGCGAGCTCATGTCGGCGCACGGCGTGCCCGACATCCTCGTCAACAACGCGGGCGTGCAGCGCCGCGCCCCCTTCACCGAGTTCGCCGTCGCGGACTGGGACGCCGTCGTGACGGCGAACCTGTCGAGCGTCTTCTACGTGTCGCGCTTCGTGACGCCGGGGATGGCGGAGCGGGGATCGGGCAAGGTCGTCAACATCGGGTCGGTCCAGTCGCAGCTCGCGCGCCAGACGATCGCGCCGTACTCGGCGTCGAAGGGCGGCGTGGCGATGCTGACGAAGGGGATGGCCGCCGACCTCGCGCGCTTCAACGTGCAGGTGAACGCCATCTCGCCCGGGTACTTCGCGACCGAGATGAACAGGGCGCTCGTCGAGGACGCGCAGTTCAACGACTGGCTCGTGAACCGCACGCCCGCCCGCCGATGGGGCGACTTCCGCGAGCTGTGGGGCACGCTGCTCTACCTCGCGTCGGATGCCTCGAGCTTCGTCTCGGGGCAGAACATCTTCGTCGACGGCGGCATGACCGCGGTCGTGTGAGCGAGAGAGGACAGGACATGCGCGCAGCGTTCATCGACGGCAAGGAGCTCATCGAGGTGCGGGAGGCTCCCGCGCCCGAGGCGGGCGAGGGAGAGGTGCTCGTCCGCGTCGACTACGTCGGCATCTGCGGTTCCGACCTGCACTACTACTTCGAGGGCGCGAACGGCGAGTACGTCGTCCGCGAGCCCCTCGTGCCGGGCCACGAGCTCTCCGGCCGTGTCGCGCACGACCCCTCCGGTGCGCTCGCCGCCGGCACGCCCGTCACCGTGCATCCGGCGCGGTTCGGGTCGCCCGAGCACGGCATCGAGGAGGAACCCCACCTCTGGCCGGGCGGGTCGTATCTCGGCAGCGCGTCGACGTGGCCGCACACGCAGGGCGGGCTGAGCGAGCTGCTGCTCGTGCGCGCCGACATGGTGCGCGTGCTGCCCGACGCGCTGCCCGTGCGCCGCGCCGTGCTGGCCGAGCCGCTGGGCGTCGCTCTCCACGCGGCGACCCGCGCGGGAGACCTCGCGGGGGCGCGTGTGCTCGTGTCGGGCGCCGGGCCCATCGGCCTCCTCGGGATCGCCGCGGCTCGCGCGCGCGGAGCCGCCCACATCACTGTCAGCGACGTGCTCGCCGAGCCGCTCGCACGGGCCCAGGCGCTCGGCGCCGACGCCGTCGTGCGCATCGGCGAGGACGAGCTTCCGGCGAACGCGTTCGACGTCGTGTTCGAGTGCTCGGGCGCTCCCGTCGCCATCTCGGCGGCCGGCGTCGCCGTGCGGCGGAGGGGGACCGTCGTGCAGGTCGGGATGGTGCCGAACGAGGCGCGGCCCGTGAACCTCGCGCCCTTCATCTCGAAGGAGGTCGCGCTCGTCGGCACGTTCCGCTTCAAGGACGAGATCGACGAGGCGGTCGCGCTCCTCGCCGACCGTCCGGAGATCGAGCAGGTCGTCACGCACGTCATCGGACTCGACGACGTCGCGGAGGCGTTCGCCGTCGCGCGCGACTCGCGGCGGTCGGGCAAGGTGGTCGTGGCGCTCCCGGGTGCCGACGACTGACGAGGGCGGCGAGGATGAGCGCAGCGAAGGACGTCGTGATCGGCGTCGACATGGGCACGACGGCGACGAAGGCCGTCGCGTTCGGCGTCGACGGGGCGATGCTCGCGTCGGCGTCGCAGGGGTATCCGCTCGAGGAGCCCCATCCGGGGCACGCCGTGCAGGATCCGGATCTCATCCTCGGCGCCGTCTACCAGACGGTGCGCGAGGTCGTCGCGGAGGTGGGGGCCGACCGGGTGGCCGGGCTGTCCTTCTCCTCCGCGATGCACTCGCTGATGGCGCTCGACGCGCAGCTCGATCCGCTCACGCCGGTCGTGACGTGGGCCGACACGCGCGCGGCGGTGCAGGCGGAGCGTCTTCGCGCGTCCGCAAGCGGCCTGGCGCTGCACCGGCGCACGGGCACGCCCATCCATCCGATGTCGCCGCTCGTGAAGCTGATGTGGTTCCGCGAGCAGGAGCCGCGCATCCGCCAGCAGGCCGCGATCTGGGCGGGCGTGAAGGACTGGGTGCTGCTGCGGATGTGCGGGGCGCTCGTCATGGACCACTCCCTGGCGTCGTGCTCGGGGCTCATGGACATCCACCGGCTGACGTGGGACGACGAGGCGCTCTCGCTCGCGGGCATCCGGGCGGAGCAGCTGCCCGAGCTCGTGCCGACGACGACGGTGCTCGACGCGCTGACCGAGGAGGCCGCGTCGGCGACGGGGCTGCCGCTCGCGACCCCCGTCGTGGTCGGCGCGGGCGACGGCCCGCTCGCGAACGTCGGGGTCGGGGCCGTGCAGCCCGGCGTCGCGGCGTGCTCCATCGGGACGAGCGGGGCGCTGAGGGTGGCGGTGGACCGGCCGGCGGTCGATCCGCGCGGCGGCGTCTTCTGCTACGCCATCACGGAGGACCGCTGGGTGATCGGCGGCGCCATCAACAACGGCGGTGTGACGCTCGACTGGGTGCGGTCGGAGATCGCGGGCGGGCACGACGTGTCGACCGTCGAGCTGCTCGACGCGGCGTCGACGGTTCCGGCGGGGTCGGGCGGGCTGCTCATGCTGCCGTACCTGCTCAGCGAGCGGGCGCCGCACTGGAGCAGCATCTCGCGCGGCTCGTACATCGGGCTCACTCGGGCGCACCGCACCGAGCACCTCGTGCGCGCGGCCGTGGAGGGCGTCGCGATGCAGCTCGCGCTCGTGCTGCAGTCGATGCGGGCGGCCGACCTCGAGGTCTCGGAGATCCGCGCGACGGGCGGTGTCATGAAGCACCCGCTGTGGCAGCAGACGCTGGCCGATGCATTCGGCGCGCCGATCGGCCTCCTCGAAGGGCAGGAGGGATCGAGCTACGGAGCGGCGATCCTCGGGATGGCCGCGCTCGGGCTGATCGAGTCCATCGACGTCGCGGCGCAGCAGCTGCCCGTCGACACCGTGGTGCGGCCCCATCCCGGGGATGCGGCCGTGTACGCGTCGCTGCTGCCGATCTTCGACGAGCTGTACGACGCGCTGCTGCCCACTCACACTCGTCTGCGGCGCCTCGCTCCGTCACTGCCGATCTCGTTCTGACGGTCTCCGGGGCGCTTCCGACGGGCCCGGGGAGCGTCCCCGGGTGCTTCGCGGCGTTCACCGCCGCGTCGTCCGCCGCTCTCCCTGGTGACACCGCGTCGCCCCGTCGCGGCGGTTGCGTGGGCGACATGACTCCCACCCCCTCTCGGCGCGCGGTGCGCGCCGCTGCTCTCGCGGCTGCCGCCGCGGTCGCGGTCTCCCTTCTCCCCGCCCACGCGGCGACCGCCGCGCCTTCCCACGGCTCGGTGCGCGTGAGCGAGCCGACGCTCGTGGCCCGCGCGACGCTGTCGGCGGACTTCCTCGCCGAGGGCCCCGCTTCGGGTGCGCTCGCCACGCCGGTCAACGGCCGCACCGGACCCTGGGATGGACAGGTCGTCCCGGGATTCTCGGCCGTGCTCGACAACGGCGACGGCACCTTCTGGGCGCAGCCGGACAACGGCTTCGGCACGAAGGCGAACTCGGCCGACTTCCTGCTGCGCAACTACCTCGTGCGGCCGGACTGGAAGACGGCAGACGGCGGCTCGGGCGAGATCGGAGTGGAGGGGTTCATCTCCTACAACGACCGGAATGACGTGCTCGACTTCCCGATCGTGAACGAGGACACCGAGGAGCGCCTGCTGACGGGTGCCGACTTCGACATCGAGTCGGTGGTGCGGGCGAAGGACGGGACGTTCTGGGTGGGGGAGGAGTTCGGGCCGTTCCTGCTCCACTTCGACGCGGAGGGCACGCTGCTCGAGGCGCCCTTCGCGCTCGAGGGGGCGCAGTCGCCGCAGAACCCGTACCTCGACGAGGGGTCGTCGCCGCGCGTGACGGCGAGCAGCGGCTTCGAGGCGCTCGCGATCTCGACGAACGGGCGGTACCTCTACCCCGTGGTCGAGGGCGCGTACGCGGACGAGACCGACGAGCGCCGGCGCGAGATCCACGAGTTCGACATCCGCCGCGGGGCGTATACGGGGCGGACGTGGAGCTACCAGGCGGATCAGGAGGGCAACGTCATCGGCGACGCGTTCGCCGTGAACGGAGGAGACCTGCTGCTCGTCGAGCGCGACAACTTCGAGGGCGATCAAGCGGTGACGAAGCGCATCTACCGGGTCGACCTCGACGCCGACGACGGCGGCTACGTCGAGAAGACGCTCGTGCTCGATGCGCTCGACATCGCCGATCCCGACGGCATCAGCGAGGGCGGCGGCTACGGCACGGGGGAGCGGTTCTCGTTCCCCGTGCAGTCGTTCGAGACGGTCGTCCAACTGCAGGGCGGTGACCTGCTGATCGCCAACGACAACAACTACCCCGGCAACGACGCGCGCACCGCCGGGACGCCCGACGACACCGAGTTCGCGGTCGTGTCGTTCGAGAAGTCGCGCGTCCAGGCGGCGGCAGTCGACGTGATCGCGCACCGCGGGGCGAGCGGCTACCGACCGGAGCACACGCTCGCCGCGTACGAGCAGGCCATCCTGCAGTGTGCCGACGTCATCGAGCCCGACGTCGTCTCGACGAAGGACGGCGTGCTCGTGGCCCGCCACGAGAACGAGATCGGCGGCACGACGGATGTCGCGAGCCGGCCTGAGTTCGCCGATCGGCGCACGACGAAGGTCATCGACGGCGTGAGCATCACGGGATGGTTCACGGAGGACTTCACGCTCGCAGAGCTGCGCACGCTGCGCGCGACCGAGCGGCTTCCGCTCGTGCGGCCGACGAACTCCGCGTTCGACGGCCTGTACCAGATCCCGACGCTCGACGAGGTGATCGATCTCGCGCGCCATTCGACGACGTGCGACGGGGAACCCGTGGGTATCGCGCCGGAGACGAAGCACCCGACGTACTTCGACGGCATCGGCCTCTCGCTCGAGGAGCCGCTCGCGGCCGCGCTGCAGGCCGACGGGCTCGACGGCGCCGACGCGCCCGTCGTCATCCAGAGCTTCGAGACGGGCAACCTGCGGGAGCTCGACGCGCTCGTCGACGTGCCCCTCGCCCAGCTCGTCAACTCCTCGGGGGCTCCGTACGATCTCGTCGCGGCGGGCGATCCGCGCACGTACGACGACCTCGTGACGCGCGACGGCCTGCGGGAGATCGCGGAGTACGCGGATGTGGTCGGGGCCGAGAAGTCGCGGATCATCCCGCGGACGGCCGACGGGTGGCTCGGCACGCAGACCGCGCTGGTGCGCGACGCGCACAGGGAGGGACTCGAGGTGCATGCCTGGACGTTCCGGCTCGAGAACCAGTTCCTGCCGGCGGACTTCCGGTCGAGCGCCGACCTCGTGGCGGCGGGCGATCTCGCGGGCGAGGTGCGCGCGTTCGCCGCGACGGGTGTCGACGCGGTGTTCAGCGACCATCCCGACATCGCCGTGGCGGCGCTGACCCGCTGACGTCTCGACGCGGTCCGCGCTCCCGGCTCCCTCGCATCGCGGGG
>NZ_JBSHGQ010000044.1:0-30222 GCF_053617895.1 Microbacterium sp. NPDC055683
CGCCGCCGCTGTGGGGCCCGCAGGCTCACGGGGCCCGCCCGGGGCAGCGGGCCCCTTCTGCATGTCCTCAGACGAGTGAGCGCAGCACCTCGACGACGAGGGCGTGGTCGTCGTGCATCTCGAGCCCGCTCACGCCGACGGCGCCCGCGAGCGCGCCGCGCACCCGGATCGGGAACGCCCCGCCGGCCGCGGCGTAGCGGAGCGGGTCGAGCGCGCTGTGCGTCTCGAACGTCATGCCCTCGGCGAGGTACTGAGCTCGTACGGCGAGGGTCGAGCGGTCGTAGTGCGCGACGACGCGGAACTTGCGCTCGAGCCAGGCGTCGTTGACCGCGGCGGATCCCGGCACGGCCGCGTGGAAGACCCGCTGCTCGCCGAGGACGACGGCGCACGCGATGCCGTGCCCGCGCTCGATCGCGACGGCGCGCAGCCGCGAGCCCAGTCCCCACGCCGTGTCCAGACCGAAGCCGTCGAAGTCGAGCTCCGCTTCCTCCGACTCGAGGCGCGCGAGGAGCGCCCGCGCGTCGAGAGAGCGGTACCCCTCCCCCGCCGTCACGCGGGCACTCCGCCATCGATCGGCTCGCTGCGCCCCGAGGCGAGGGATCGCGTCGCCGCCTCCGCGATCGCCTGCGCGCGGAGGCCGTCGCGCAGGCCGACGGGAACGGGCCCGCCCGTCTCGAGCGCCGTCACGAACGCGCCGAGGGCGGCGGCGTAGGTCGGGCGCACGCGCTCGAACCATCCGGCGTGGAGGCCGTCGGACACCGCCTCCGTGCCGCGGAAGCGCGTCACCCCTCCCGCGCGCATGCGACCGGACTCGGCCATCCCTGTGGAGCCGAGCACCTCGATGCGCTCGTCGTAGCCGTAGCCCGTGTGCCGCACGCTGTCGATCTGGACGAGCGCGCCCCCCGCGAGTTTCAGCGTCGCCACCGAGGTGTCGACGTCGCCGATCTCGGCCACGCGCGGGTCGGCGAGCGCCGATCCGGCCACGTGCACCTCGACGGGCTCGAGGCCCGTGATCCAGCGCGCCAGGTCGAAGAAGTGCACCGTCTGGTCGCGCATCTGCCCACCCGACACCCGCAGGTAGTCGAGCGGCGGCAGCGCGGGCCCTCGCGACGTGAGCTGCACGAGCGCGACGTCGCCCACGGCCCCGACGTCGACGAGCCGCTTGAGCTCGGCGTGGTCGCGGTCGAACCGCCGGTTGAAGTCGACCATGGCGGGCACGCCCGCGCTCTCGACGTACGCGACGGTCTCGACGGCCTGCGCGAGATCGAGATCGATGGGCTTCTCCACGAGCACGGCGAGCCCCGCGTCGGCGGCGCGTCGCAGGTTCTCGGCATGCGTGTCGGTCGACGACGCGATGAAGACGGCGTCGACGAGCTCGGGGTCGAACGCCTCGGCGAGCGAGCGCGCCGCGCGGGCGCCGTGGGCCGAGGCGAGCGCCTCGGCGCGGGCGCCGTCGACGTCGTAGACGAGGCGGAAGTCGACGTCGGGATGCTCCGCGAGACTGCGGGCGTGCACGGAGCCGATGAAGCCGGCTCCGATGAGGGCGAATCGCTGCATGGTCTGCTCTCTCAGGAGACGAGGATGTGGAGGAGCCCGCGGATGGTCGTGGCCACCTCGAGGAAGTCGTGCTCGTTGGCCTTGTCGGAGAACATCTCCGACACCCACCAGCCGTCGTACCCCGTCGACTTGATCGCGTCGACCCACTCCTGCAGGGGGATGGCGCCGCCGCCGATGACGACGTTGCGGTGCACGCTCTGGTCCGGCACGTCGTGCTCCCGGTCGAGATCGAGCCCGTCGGAGATGTGCGCGGCTTTGATGAGCTCCCTGGGCGTCGCCGCGACCTCCTCGAGGGTGTCGCCCGTCGTCCAGTAGTGCCATGTGTCCAGCGCGATGCCGACGTTGTCGCGGCCGGCGCGCTCGATGATCTCGAGCGAGTGCCGATGCCGGTTGAGGTTCGACCAGGCGAGCGGCTCGAGGTAGAGATCGAGACCGCGGTCGGCGGCGATGTCGGCGGCCTCGCGCACGTTCGCCGCGGCGACGTCGAGCGCATCGCTCTCTGAGAGCCCGAGCGTGCCGCGGTAGCGGAGGTCGTCGGCGGTGAGGCGGCCGGCCTGGAAGTCCTTCACGACCTCCCAGTCGACGGGGCCCGTGCACATCTGCAGGATGGGGGCGCCGACGACGACGGCGATGCCGGCCATCCGCTCGACCTCGGCGAGGAGCGTCTCGCGTGCGTCGCCGCGCCGTTCGAGGTCGAGGACGGCCCCGATGCCCGTCACCTCGAGGCCGTCGAGCAGAGGCGGCAGCGACTCGACGGCGTAGCCGGCATCGAGGTAGCGGTAGAGCTTGGGGCTCTGCAGCTCGATGCCGCCGTAGCCTGCGGCCTTCGCGACGGCGATGTCGTTGACGACGTTCCCGTGGAAGGTCGTCGTGACGTTCATGGACAGCTTGGTCATGGATGCTCCGGGTCAGGCGGGTGGGCGGGGCGTGCCGATGGAGGCGGTCGTTCCGCCGTCGACGGGCAGGACGACACCGGTGACGTACGAGGCGTCGGGGCTCGCGAGGAACAGCGCCGCCTGCGCGATCTCCGCCGGCTCGGCCGCGCGGTCGAGCGCGAGGCGGTCGACGAGCCGCGCATGGAAGGCGGGGTCGTCGAGCCGCTCGGCCGTCTGCGCCGTGCGCGTGAAGCCGGGGGCGATCGCGTTGACGCGCACGCCCGCGCGCCCCTCGTCGATCGCCATCGTCTGCACGAGGGCGTTCACCGCGGCCTTCGTGGCGCTGTACCCGGGCTGCGACCAGTCGCCGCCGAGACCGGCGATCGACGTGATCGCGAGGAAGGTCCCTCGCGCGGTGCGCAGGTGCGGCATGCTCGACCGCGCGAGGAAGAGGGTGCCGTCGAGGTTGAGCGTTCTCATCCGCTCCCACGACGCGTCGGAGAGGTCGGCGATGCCGCCGTGCTCCGACAGGCCGGCGTTCGCGACGACGACGTCGATGCCTTCCCAGGCGTCGACCACCGCGGCGACAGCGCCCTCGACGCCGGCGCGCTGCGCCACGTCGGCGACGTGCACGAGGGCCCGCTCGGGAGCCGCGGACGCTGTCGCCTCGAGCGTCGCACGGGTGCGGCCCACCAGGGCCACACGCGCGCCCTGCTCGAGGAAGGCCGTCGCGATCGCGGCGCCGATCCCCGTGCCCGCCCCCGTGACGAGCACCCGCGTGCCGTCGAACGGGTAGCGGGCCCAGGTCATCCGATCAGCTCGCGCAGCTTCTCGAGCTGGTAGCGCGACACCTCGTCGCGCGCCTCGTCCTCGGCGAACACGTTCGACACGATGAGGGCGTCGTCGCGGTCGAGGTAGCCGACCTCGCGCAGCGTCGTGAAGAGCTCCGTCCAGTCGACGTCGCCGTCGCCGATCCTCAGGTGCTGGTGCACGCGCACGGCGTTCCCGGGCGGGTTCGTGATGTAGCGGAGCCCGTGCGAACGGTGGTGGTCGTACGTGTCGGCCGTGTAGACGGCGCCGATGCGGTCGCCGAGCTCGGGGAGCAGCGTCGTCGCGCGGTCGCCGTAGTGGAATGTGTGCGAGGCGACGTAGACGAACCCGACCGCGGGCGAGTTCAGCCCGCGCAGCACGCGCCATCCCTCGAGCCCGTCCTCGACGAAGTCGTCGGGGTGCGGGTCGACGTTGAGGCGGAGCCCCTCGCGTTCGATGATCGGCAGCAGCTCCTCCATCGACGTGTAGAACGCCGCCTCGGAGTCCTCCTGCCGCTCGGGCCGACCGGAGAACTCCGTGTTGATGACGGGGACCTCCAGTTCGACGGCGAGCTCGATGATGCGGCGGAAGTTGCGCACCGCCGCCTGCCGCTGCGGCTCGTCCGGCCACGAGATCCGCTGCACCGGGAGGAGCGCGGGGATCGAGACGCCGGCGTCCTTCGCGGCCTTCTTGAGCTTCGCGACGAGCGCGTCGTCGGCCTTCGGGTAGCGGAAGAACGGCCCGAAGTCGGCGTGCGGGGTGAGCTGCAGGTGCTCGTAGCCGAGGCGTGCCGCGATGTCGGGGAACTCCAGGATCGAGTGCCCGTCGTGGTAGGGCGTGGGGTCGAGGGCGATGCGCACCATGTCGTCGTCTCCGATCAGGCGTAGAAGGCGGGGCGGTCTGCGGCCTCGACGGGCTGGACGCCGCCGTCGAGCGCGCGCACTCCGGCCTCGCACGCGAGTGCGACGAGGTAGCCGTCCCACGCGTTGGGCCCGTCGACGAGACGGCCGTCGCGCACGGCGTCGACCCACCGCTGGATCTCGTTGTCGTACGCGGTCGCGAAGCGCGTCGTGAAGCTCACGTGCTCCGCGCTCGACACGCGCCCCGCCTGCCACAGCTGCAGGCCCGACGGCTGGCCGATGCGCGCGACGCCCTGCTGGAAGACGGCCTCCGTGGCGACCTGGTACCCGAACTGCACGCTGACGTTCATCTCGACGTCGACGAGCACGCCGTTCTGCAGCTCGATGAGGACGAGGATGGGCTCGCGCAGGCGCTCGGGCGACAGGTCGTTGCGGCGCGGGTACTTCACCTCGACGCTCGCGATCGGCGAGCCAGCGAGCCACGGCACGACGTCGAACTCGTGCACGACCGAGTCGGTGATGAGCATGCTCTGGCCATAGCTGTCGGGCACGCTCGGGTTGCGGTGGACCGCGCGCACCATGAGGAGCTCGCCCGCATCGCCCGAGGCGATGAGCTCGCGCAGCTGGGCGTACTCGGGGTCGAAGCGGCGCATGAACCCGACCTGGATGTGCGGGCGGTCGAGCTTCTGCTCGAGCGCGAGCACCTGCAGCGACGTCTCCGAGTCGGGCGTCAGCGGCTTCTCGCAGAGGATGGGGAGGCCGGCGGCGAGCGCGGGCTCGAGCACGGGCAGGTGGAACTGGCCGGGCGTCGCGATGAGGACGGCGTCGACGGCCGAGTCGGCGATGGCGTCCTCGATGCGCGAGTACGTCTGCGCGCCGGGCGCGTTCTCTGCGGCCGCCGCGGCACGGCCCGCGTCGGGCTCGATGACGGCGGCGACGCGCGCTCCGCTGATGCGGTGGGTGATGCGGGCGATGTGGTCGGCGCCCATGAGGCCGGCGCCGACGACGCCGATGCGGAGGTCCTGGCTCATGTTGTCTCCTGTGCTCAGTGCTGACGCGCGAACGACGTGCAGCCGAAGATGTGCTGGCGGGTGCGGGTGGCGATCCCGAGGGGGAGGTCGATGTCGACGCCCGGCATGTCCTGCTCGACGATGGCGAAGATCTCGGGATCGATGGCCGAGACGGCCTCGATGATGGGGGCGAAGTCGGGGATGCCCGACGGCGGCTCGACCATGATGCGGCTCGCCGAGTCGGCGAACGGCACGTCGTTCTTCAGGACGTCGAAGCGGTACTCGGGGTCGATCTGCTTGAGGTGCAGGTAGCCGATGCGCTCGGGGTGCTCCTGGATGAGGCGGAGGTTGTCGCCGCCGTAGTAGGCGTAGTGCCCCGTGTCGAGGCACAGGTTGAGATAGCGCGGATCGGTGAGCTCGAGCAGGCGCACGACCTCGCCGCGCGTGCCGATGTGGCTGTCGGCGTGCGAGTGGAACTGCTGGCGGACGCCGTACTCCTCGAGCAGCGCCTTGCCGAGGCGCTCCTGGCCCGCGGCGAGCTTGTCCCACTGCGCGGCGTCGAGGGTGCGCGGCTCGAGCGCCTCGCCCGTGAGGTCGGAGCGCCACATGTCGGGGATGACGACGATGTGCTCGGCGCCGACGGCTGCGGCGAGGCCTGCGACCTGGACGGCCTGATCCCACGCACGCTGCCACTGCTCGTCGCCCTTGTGGAAGCCCGTGAACACGGTGCCCGCGGAGAGCTTGAGCCCGCGTGCGCCGAGCTCGTCCTCGAGCTGGTGGGGGTCGGTCGGGAGGTAGCCGTAGGGGCCCAGCTCGATCCAGCTGTATCCGGCCTTCTCGACCTCGTCGAGGAAGCGCTGCCAGGGGATCTGACGCGGGTGCTCGGGGTACCAGACGCCCCACGAGTCGGGCGCCGTGCCGATGCGGAGGCCGCGTGCGGCGGCGTTGTCGGTCGTCATCGTCCTGCCTGCTCCTTTGCTCGACGGCTTTGTTAGGTCATACCGTCAAAGATGATTAGAGCGCACCAAGTGGCTCCGCGTCAAGTCCTCCCCGCCGTGTCGCGCCGCGCGGCGGCGCGGTCGTCGAGCGCTCGACGAGAACGGGAGGGATCACGACCGCGCGCGCCGCGATGCCGGGCTCCGCGACACGCTCGAGGAGCATGCGCACGGCCATCCGGCCCTGCTCGCGGGCGTGCTGCTCGAGCGTCGTCAGGCCGATCGACGGCAGCGCGGAGAGGTCGGTGTTGTCGTAGCCGACGAGGGACACGTCGCCCGGCACCCCGATGCCGCGCTCGGCGAGCGCCGACATCGCGCCCACCGCCGAGAGGTCGTTGTGGGCGAAGACGGCGGTCGGGAGCGCTTCGCCCTCGCCCCACGCCGCCACGGCGGCGCGCCCGCCCGTCGCCGCGAGATCGCCCTCCACGACCCACGGCTCGAGCCCGTGCGCGCGCATGGCCGCCTCGTAGCCGCGACGCCGCAGCTGATACGGGTTGCCGTGCGGGCTGGAGACGTGGGCGATGCGCCGGTGCCCGAGCGCGATCAGGTGCTCGACCGCGATCGTCGCCCCCTCCGCATCGTCGGACACCACGCTGTCGACGCCGTCGGCATCGATGCGGCGATTCGCCACGACGACGGGGAGGCCGCGCGCCGTGCGGAGAAGGTCGGCGGCCGACCCCACGTAGCCGGCGACCATGAGGCCGTCGACCTGCAGCGTCACGAGGCGCTCGAGCACGGCCTGCTCGCGGGCGCCGTCGCGCGAGCCCGCGACGAGCAGCACCTCGTAGCCCGCCGCCTCCGCGACCTCCACGACACCGTCGTGGAGGTCGGCGTACGCAGGGTTGTGGAGGTCGAACAGCAGCAGGCCCAGCGTGCGCGTCGATTTCGCGGCGAGGCGGCTCGCGATCTGGTTGTGCCGGTACCCGAGCTCGTCGATCGCCGCCGTGACCGCGGCCCGCCGCGTGTCGGAGACGAGCGGCGAGCCGCGGACGACGAGCGAGACGAGCGAGCGCGACACGCCCGCGCGAGCCGCCACATCCGCCATCGTGACGGAGCGCTGCGACGCCATGGCCCCTCCCCCGTCGCCGCTCAGCCGATCAGCGGCCTCTGCGCCTTGACCTGCTCCTCGTACTCGACCCGTGCCGCGAGCGTCGACGGGATGGTCGACACCTGCGCGACGGGCACGTCCCACCATCCGGCGCCGTCGGGGGCGTAGATGTGCGGGTCGCTGTTGATGTGGATGAACGTCGACCGGTCGGACGCCTTCGCCTCCGCGAGAGCGGCCCTCAGGTCGTCGATCGCCGAGGCCGTCGGCTCGATCTCGACGACGTCGAGCCCGTAGCTGCGGGCGTTCATCGCGAGGTCGACGGGGAGGATCTCCTCGCCCTGGAAGTCGCGCGCCTGCGGATCGTAGGCGCGGTACTTCGTGCCGAACCGCTCGGATCCGACGGTCTCGGACAGATGGCCGATCGACGCGTAGCCGTGGTTCTGGATGAGCACGACGATGATCTTGATGCCCTCGGCGACGGCCGTCACGAGCTCGGTGTTGAGCATGAGGTACGAGCCGTCGCCGACCATGACGATCACGTCGCGGTCGGAGCCCGACGCGAGGGCGCCGCGCTTCGCGCCGATGCCGCCCGCGATCTCGTATCCCATGCATGAGAAGGCGTACTCGACGTGGTAGCCGAGCGGGTCGCGCACGCGCCACAGCTTGTGGAGGTCGCCGGGCAGGGAGCCGGCGGCCTGCACGACGACGTCCTCCGGCGCGCTCGAGTCCTGCACGGCGCCGATGATCTCGGGCTGGCCGGGGAGCGCGAGGCCCGACGGAGCGAACGCGGCGTCGACCGCGGCATCCCACGAGGCCTTCTCCGCCGCGATCCGCTCGGCGTAGTCGGCGTCCACGCGCAGGCCGGCGAGCGCGTCCGCCAGCTCGACGATGGCCTCGCGCGCGTCGGCCACGACCGGCAGCTGGGTGCCGTGCTTGTACGCGTCGAACGCCGCGACGTTGATGTTCACGAACGCGACGTCGGGGTTCTGGAACGCCGTACGCGAAGCCGTCGTGAAGTCGCTGTAGCGCGTGCCGATGCCGATGACGACGTCGGCCTCCGCCGCGAGGCGGTTGGCCGCGAGCGTTCCGGTCGCGCCGACGCCGCCGAGGTTCTGCGGGTGGTCCCAGGCGAGCACGCCGCCGCCGGCCTGCGACGTGCCGACGGGGATGCCCGTGGCCTCGACGAAAGCGCGCAGCTCGCGCTCCGCGTCGGAGTAGAGCACACCGCCGCCCGCGACGATGAAGGGCCGCTTCGCGTCGCGGATGGCGCGCACGGCCGCGGCGAGCGCGTCGCGCTCGGGACGCGGCCGGCGGATGCGCCACTCGCGCTCCTGCAGGAACTCCGCCGGGACGTCGAGCGCCTCGGCCTGCACGTCCTCGGGGAGCGCGATCGTGACGGCGCCCGTCTCGGCGGGGTCGGTCAGCACGCGCATGGCGGCGAGCGCGATGGAGAACAGCTGCTCGGGACGCTGCACGCGGTCGAAGAAGCGCGAGACGGGGCGGAACGCGTCGCTCACCTGGATGCCGATGTCGTGCGGGTGCTCGAGCTGCTGGAGCACGGGGTCGGCGACGCGCGTGGCGAACGTGTCGCTCGGCAGCAGCAGCGCCGGGAGACGGTTCGAGGTCGCGAGCGCGGCGCCCGTCAGCATGTTGGCGGCGCCGGGGCCGACCGAGGCGGCGGAGGCGAACGTGCCGCGCCGACGGTGCATCCGGGCGTACCCGACCGACTGGTGCACCATGGCCTGCTCGTTGCGCGCCTGGTAGTACGGCATGAGGCCCGGCTGCTCGTGGTGGATCTGCTTGAGCGCCTGGCCGACCCCGGCGACGTTGCCGTGTCCGAAGATGCCGAAGACGCCGGGGATCGTGCGCTCGCGCACGTCGCCGTCGACCGTCCACTGGCGGGCGAGGAACTCGACGAGCGCCTGGCTCACGGTCATCCGCGTGGTGCTGCCCATGGTCAGCCCTCCTTGTTCTCGTAGGGGAGGCGGGAGTCGAACTGCTGCCCCTCCCAGGTCTCGCGCACCCAGGCGTGGCCGGGGTGGTCGCTGATGTTCCAGACGCGCTCCGCATCGGGGCCCGCCATCACGTTGAGGTAGTACAGGTCGTATCCGGGCGCCGCGACCGCGGGACCGTGGTAGCCGAACGGCACGAGGGCGACGTCGCCCGTGTGCACCTGGGCGTTGATGTCGATGGCGCCGGCGGGAGACGAGGACGTGCTGAACATCCCGAAGGACGCCTCGTGCGTGCCCTTCTCCCCGCCGACGCGCGCGGGCGCGGTCTCGAAGTAGTAGATCTCCTCGAGGCGCGACTCGTGGCCGGGCACGTGCTCGTCGTGCTTGTGGGGCGGGTACGACGACCAGTTCTCGGACGGCGTGATCACCTCGCACACGATGAAGCGCGCGGCGTCGAGCGCCTGCGGCGTCCCGAAGTTGTGCACCTGGCGGCTCGACGCCCCGGCTCCCCGCAGCTCGACGGGCGTCTCGGCCGCGCGGATGAGCCGGGTCGGGAACGCGGTCGCCGTCGGAGAGGTCGCCACCGCCACGCGCCCCTCCCCCGAGAGCACGGCCGTCTCGGTCGTGGAGAGGTAGAGCACGTCGCTCGGGCCGTCGAACACCGACGCCCTCCCCGCGAGCTCGTGGGCGGCGTCCGCCGTCGTCACGCGGAACGAGCCGGCCAGCGGGACGACGAGCTTCTCCGTGCCGGGCTCGAGGCGGAGCTCCTGCCCCGCCTCGAGCCGTGCGACGCGGAGGCCCGTGTGCGCCCAGCCGTCGATCGTCTCGTCGACGACCGTCTCCCATCCGTCGCGCGCGAGCGCGCCGCGGGAATGGAACCAGCGCTGGTCGGTCATGGGATCGATTCTCCTTGGTGTTGCGTGGGGTGGAACCGTCTCGCTCCGCTCGCAGGCGACCGGATGGCGGCGAGCTCGGCTCAGTCGTTCTGCGGGAAGCCGAGGTTGATGCCGCGGGTGGCGGACTGGCCCCTCGTGGCGGGGTCGAGCCAGCGGCTCGTGATGGCCTTCTCGCGCGTGAAGAAGTCGAAGCCGTGCACGCCGTAGGCCTTCGCGTCGCCGAACAGCGACTGCTTCCAACCGCCGAAGGAGTGGTACGCGACGGGCACGGGGATCGGCACGTTGATGCCGATCATGCCCACCTGGATCTCGTTCTGGAACCGGCGGGCCGCTCCCCCGTCGTTCGTGAAGATCGCGGTGCCGTTGCCGAACTGGCCCGAGTTGATGAGGTCGACGCCCTCCTGGAAGCTCTTCACCCTGACGATCTCGAGGACCGGGCCGAAGATCTCCTCCTGGTACGCCCGCGACGTGAGCGGCACGTCGTCGATGAGGGTCGGACCGAAGAAGAAGCCGTCCTCGCGCCCCTCGACCCGGAAGCCGCGCCCGTCGACGACGATGGTCGCGCCATCCGCCTCGGCGATGTCGACATAACCCGAGACCTTGTCACGGTGCTGCGCGGAGATGAGGGGACCCATGTCCGGCTCCACGCCATCCACTCCCGCGCCGTCGCCGATACGGAGCCGGCCGATGCGCTCGACGATCTTCTCGATGAGCTCGTCGGCGACGGGCTCGACGGCGAGGACGACCGAGATCGCCATGCAGCGCTCGCCCGCCGCGCCGTAGCCCGCGTTGATGGCCTGGTCGGCGACGAGGTCGAGGTCGGCGTCGGGCAGCACGAGCATGTGGTTCTTCGCGCCGCCCAGCGCCTGCACGCGCTTGCCGTGACGCGACGCGGTCTCGTAGATGTACTGCGCGATCGGCGTCGATCCGACGAACGAGACCGACTGCACCTCGGGCGCCGTCAAGAGACCGTCGACGGCGAGCTTGTCGCCCTGCAGGACCGTGAAGACGCCATCGGGGAGACCCGCCTCCTTCCACAGCTGCGCGAGCCAGAGGGCGGCAGAGGGGTCCTTCTCGCTCGGCTTGAGGACGACGGAGTTGCCCGCGGCGATCGCGATGGGGAAGAACCACATCGGCACCATCGCGGGGAAGTTGAAGGGGCTCACGATGCCCACGACGCCCAGCGGCTGCTTGATCGAGTACACATCGATGCCCGTCGAGGCGTTCTCGCTGAACGCGCCCTTGACGAGGTGCGGGAACCCGGTCGCGAGCTCGACGACCTCCTGGCCGCGCAGGATCTCGCCCATCGCATCGGAGACGACCTTGCCGTGCTCGGCCGTGATGATCCGGGCGAGCTCGCCCTTGCGGGAGTTCAGCAGCTCGCGGAACGCGAACAGCACCGTCTGCCGCTTCGCGATCGAGAACCGGCTCCACGTCTCGAACCCGCGCTGGGCCGAGGCGATCGCCTCGTCGATCTCCGCCTGATCGGCGAGCGCCACGTGCGCGCTCACGGCGCCGGTGGCGGGGTTGTGGACAGGGGCGGTCCGGCCACTCTGCGAGGCGCGCACGGCGCCGTCGATCCAGTGGCCGATGACGGGGATGTCGGTGGTGCTCATGGGTGTGTCCTTCGGATGGGAGGAGTCAGACGGCGGCGGGGATGTCGCGGTGCACGAGCCGCGCCGCCGTGTCGACGGCCGCGGCGACGTCGCCGTCCGGCGGGTAGAGGAGGGTGCGGCCCACGGTGAGACCGCGGACGCCGGGGAGGGCGAGGGCGTTCTCCCACGCCGCGAACGTCTCGTCGGGGTCGGCGCCCGAGTCGCCACCGAGGAGCAGCGTCGGCATCGTCGTCGCGGCCATGACGCGCTCCATGTCGTCGACGACGGGCAGCTTCATCCACGTGTACGCACTGTCGGCGCCGAGACCCGAGGTGATCGCGATCGAGAGGATGACCGCGTCGGTCGACAGGTCGTTGACGATGCGGCCGTCGCGCCACTCGCTCATGAACGGCTCGAGCATGATCGGCAGGCGGGCGGCCGCTGCCGCGTCGACGGCCCGCGCCGTCGCCTCGAGCGTCGGCGCCGTGGCGGCGTCAGCGAGGTTCACACGGACGAGGGTCTTCGCGAAGTCGATGCCCTTGGCCGCCATCGTCGGCACGTCGTATGCGCCGTAGCGGTCGTCCATCTCGAACGCGGCGCCGCGCAGGCCGCCGCGGTTCATGGAGCCGACGACGACCTTGTCGTCGAGCAGGCCGAGCGCGGCGAGGTCGTCGATGATGTCGGGGGTGCCCAGCACGCCGTCGACCCCGGGGCGCGTGAGCGCCGTCGCGAGCCGGTCGAGGAGCTCGTAGCGGTCGGCCATGGCGGTCTGGTCGGCGCCCACGGCGAGCGCCCCCCGCGCCGGATGGTCGGCCGCGACGATGAAGAGGCGGCCGTCGCCCGCCAGCACATCGCGACGGCGACGGGCGGCGAACGCCTCGCCGATCTCGTGCGGGCGGTGGGCGCGGATGTCGCGGAGGCGCTCGAAGTCGGCCTCGGTGAGTGCGGGCATGTCAGGCTCCCTGCAGAAGGTTCTCGACCTCGTCGGCCGTGGGCATCGCCGTGGAGCACTCGCGCCGCGAGGCGACGACGGCTCCGGCGACGTTGGCGAAGCGGAGGGTGCGCTCGAGGCCCCAGCCCTCCAGGAGGCCGTGGCAGAGGGCGCCGCCGAAGGCGTCGCCCGCGCCGAGGCCGTTGATGACGTCGACGGCGTGCACGGGCACCTCGACGACCTCGTCTCGCGTCTTGGCGAGCACGCCCTTGGGCCCCTGCTTCACGATGGCGATCTCGACCCCGCGCTCGAGGAGCGCATCGGCCGCGCGCAGCGGCTCGGTCTCGCCGACGGCGACCTGGCATTCCTCGCGGTTGCCGACCGCGACCGTCACCTGTCCCAGCACCTGGGCGATCTGCTCGGTCGCGAGGGAGGGGTCCTCCCAGAACATCGGGCGGTAGTCGAGGTCGAGGATGGTGTGCTGCCGGCGGTCGCGCGCCGCGAGGGCGACGTGGTGCGCCTCGCGGCTCGGCTCCTCGCTCAGACCCGTCGTCGTGAACCAGAGGATGCGCGCCGCCCGCACGGCGTCGAGGTCGATCTGCGTGGCGTCGACGTTCATGTCGGGCGCCTTCGGCTCACGGTAGAAGTAGAGCGGGAAGTCGTCGGGCGGGAAGATCTCGCAGAACGTCACGGGGGTGTTGAGCGACGGATCGGTCGCGACGTAGCGGTTGTCGACACCGAGTCGCGCGAGCTCCGCGAGGAGGTAGCGGCCGAACGGGTCGTCGCCGACACGCGAGACGAGCGCGGAATCGTGTCCGTAGCGGGCGACCGCCACGGTCACGTTGCCGGCTGTCCCGCCGAGGTACTTGCCGAAGGTCTCGACCTGCTCGAGGCCGACGCCGTCCTGCAGCGGGTAGATGTCGACGCCGAGGCGGCCGATCGCGAGAACGTCGGGTGAGGTGCTCATCGTGGTGCTCCGTTGTCCTGACCGGGCATCAGCGCCCGAGCGGTCGTTTGCTTATGTCCTGACAATATCACAAGCGAGGCGTCATGCAAGGGCATCTTCCGCTGACAAACCCGCCTCGCGGTAACATTGTCGGGACATTAGGCCGATGGCCGGCCGCAAAGGAGCGCATCATGGCTGCAGACCAGCCCGTATGGCCCGACGAGCTCTTCGCCGACCTCGATCGGACCGGCCCCGTCCCCCTCTACTTCCAGGTGTCCAGCCGGCTCGAGGCGGCCATCCGCTCGGGTGAGATCGCACCGGGCGCCAGGCTCGAGAACGAGATCGAGATCGGCCACCGCCTCGGCCTGTCGCGCCCGACGGTGCGCAGGGCCATCCAGGAGCTCGTCGACAAGGGACTGCTCGTGCGGCGCCGCGGCATCGGCACGCAGGTCGTGCAGGGTCAGGTGACGCGTCAGGTGGAGCTGACGAGCCTCTACGAGGACCTCAAGAACGCGCAGCACGACCCCACGACGCGCGTGCTCGTGCGCGACGTGCGGGCGGCGCCGGCCGATGTCGCGGAGCAGCTCGGCGTGGCGGTCGGCAGCGACGCGCTGTACCTGCGGCGCCAGCGCAGCACCGACGGCGTCCCCGTGGCGCTGCTGGAGAACTGGCTGCCGAGCGACTTCGCGGACATCTCGCTCGAGACGCTCGAGCAGCAGGGGCTCTACCAGATCCTGCGGACGCGCGGTGTGACCATCCGGGTCGCGAAGCAGCGGATCGGCGCCCGCCGCGAGCACGGCGACGAGGCCGAGCTGCTCGACGTCGACAAAGGCGGGCCGCTGCTGACGATGGAGCGCGTCGCCTACGACGCGTCGGGACGCGCGATCGAGTTCGGGCACCACTGCTACCGCCCCGACATGTACAGCTTCGAGACGACACTCGTCGCGAAGTAGCCGGAGCAGCGACGGCCGACGGGGCGCCTCGCCGACGCGGGCTCAGCCGGCGCCCCGTCGAGGAGGCCTCACACGGCGGCGAGCTGCGCGGCCGCGTCCGCCGGCGACGCCGCGCCCGCCGTGGCGAGCGTCACGGGCTCGCGCACGGGCAGGATGGTCGGGTGCGTGCTCGACATCTGCTCGAGCACGCGGACCACCTGGCACGAGTACCCGTACTCGTTGTCGTACCAGACGTAGAGCACGACGCTCGACTCGCCCGCGATCGTCGCGAGGCCGTCGACGATGCCGGCGCGGTTGCTGCCGACGAAGTCGGTCGAGACGACCTCGGGCGACTCGACGTAGTCGATCTGCTGCCGCAGCGGCGACGTCAGCGACGTCTGACGCAGGTAGGCGTTGATCTCGTCCTTCGTCGTGGGACGGTCGAGCTGCAGGTTGAGGATCGCGAGCGAGACGTCGGGCGTCGGAACGCGGATCGCGCTGCCCGACAGACGCCCGGCGAGCTGCGGCAGCGCCTTCGCGACGGCCTTCGCGGCGCCCGTCTCGGCGATGACCATGTTGAGCGCGGCGGAGCGCCCGCGGCGGTCGCCCTTGTGGAAGTTGTCGATGAGGTTCTGGTCGTTCGTGTACGAGTGCACGGTCTCGACGTGTCCGTGACGGATGCCGAAGGCCTCGTCCACCGCCGCGAGGACAGGGGTGATGGCGTTGGTCGTGCACGAGGCCGCGGACAGGATCCGGTCGTCGTCGCGGATCTCGTCGCTGTTGATGCCGGAGACGATGTTCTTGATGGCGCCCTTGCCGGGGGCCGTCAGCAGCACGCGCGCGACGCCCGGAGCGCGGAGGTGCTGCGAGAGCCCCTCCTCGTCGCGCCAGCGCCCCGTGTTGTCCACGACGATCGCGTCGCGGATGCCGTAGGCCGTGTAGTCGACGCCCGCCGGGTCGTCGGAGTAGATGACCTGGATGAGCGTGCCGTTGGCGAGGATCGTCTCGTTCTCCTCGTCGACCTCGATCGTCCCCGCGAACGGGCCGTGCACGGAGTCTCGACGGAGGAGGCTCGCCCGCTTGCGCAGGTCTCCGTCCGCCCCGCGTCGGACGACGACGGCGCGGAGACGGAGACCCGTGCCATCCCCCTGGTGCGCGATGAGGATGCGCGCGAGCAGGCGCCCGATGCGGCCGAACCCGTACAGGACGACGTCCGTCGGCGTCGACTCGCGCGCGTCGAGGACGGGCGCGAGCTCCTCGCGGAGGAAGGCCGCGAGCGCCTCGGGCTCGTACACCCCTCCGCGTCCGTCGAAGCGGGTGACGAGCCTCGCGACGTCGACCGAGGCGGGGCCCGGCCGGAGCGCATCGAGGGCGTCGAGAACGGCGTACGTCTTCTCCGGACGCAGCACCTCGTCGCCGACCTTGCGCGTGAACCGGTGGTTCTTGAGGATCTCGACGGGCGAGATGTTGATGAGGCGCCGCCCGTGGATGGAGGTCACGATCCCGTGCTCGCGGTACAGGCGCCCGATGAGCGGGATCATCCGCTCCGCCAGCTCCTCTCGCGCGATCCATTCCGCTCGTCGGGCTTCGAAGTGCTCGCTCACGCTCGCTCGGTCTCCTTCGTTCGGCGGGTCGTCATCGCCCGCGCTGCTCGTGGCGAGACCAGGTTATGACCGGACGAGGTCGATCTTGCGAGCCGGAAGCGGGTTAAGAAACCCGCTTCTTGCCATCCGCGAAAGCCCACGCGGCCACCGCGATGAGGGCGGAGACGAGCATGACGATCCCGCAGGGCACGGCCGTCGCCTCGCCTCCGATGCTCACGAGGGGCGAGACGACCGCCGCCAGACCGAACTGCAGCGCGCCGATGACGGCCGACGCAGACCCTGCGGCCCCCGGTGCGGCGGCCTGCGCGAGCGCCGTGGCGTTGCCGAGGACGAGGCCGAGCGAGGCGACCGCGACGAAGACGGATGCCGCGAGCAGCCAGAGCGGCGCACCCGTGACCGCGACGACGAGGAAGGCCGCCGATCCCGCGAGCGATCCGCCGAGCCCCCACGCGAGCAGCCGACGAGCGGGCACGCGGTCGACGAGCTTCGCGGAGAGGGCGCTCGTCGCCATGAGCGCGAGCGCGTTGAGGCCGAACAGGAGGCCGTACTGCACCTCGTCGAGGCCCATCATCGTCTGGTAGAGGAACGGCGAGGCCGAGATGTACGCCATCATGACGCTGAACGCGAAGGCGAACGCGAGCGCGTGGCCGAGGAACGCCCGCGATCGGAGCCCCGCGGCCTGCCGCGTTCCACCGTGGGCCCGCGCGGCATGCGGATGCGTCTCGCGCACGACGAGCACGACGGCGATGAGCATGAGCACGGAGATGCCGAGCACGACACCGAGCACACCGCGCCATCCGAGCGGCTCGGAGAGGAAGCCGCCCACGAGCGGCGCGACGACGGGCGCGACCCCGCCGACGATCATCATGAGGCTGAAGGCGCGCGCCGCCGCCGCGCCCTCCGCGAGGTCGGCGATGATGGCGCGGCCCAGGACCATCCCCGCCGCCCCGGCGAGGCCCTGCACGACGCGCGCGGCGATGAGCACGGGGAGCGTGGGAGCGAGCACCGCCACGGCGCTCGAGACGACGAGCGCGACGGCTCCGACGAGCAGGGGCCCGCGGCGCCCGAACCGGTCGGACAGCGGCCCGAAGACGAGCTGGCCCGCGGCGACGCCGACGAGGAAGCCCGTCAGGGTCAGCTGGATGCCGGTGGCGTCCGCGGCGAGGTCGACCGCCATCTGCGGGAAGGCCGGCAGGTAGAGGTCCGTCGCGAACGGCGCCACGGCCGACAGCAGGGCGAGCACGAGCAGCAGCGCGGCGCCGATCGCCTCCCCGCTGCGCACGCGGACGGCGGATGGCTGGGCGATGGTTCCCGTGCTCATGATCTCCTCGAATTGGTTATGTATGCATAATCATAGCGGATGCGCGCATAGGATCGGCTCATGCCCCCGCACGACGCCGATCTCGCCACGCTCGCCGACGCGGTCCTCACGCTCGCGCGCGAGATCGAGCTGCGGATGACCGAGGAGGCCGACGTCGTCGCGCTCACGGCGACCGCGCGGATGGTCCTGCGCTACGTGCACCACCGCGACGGGGCCTCGCCGAGCGAGATCGGCGAACGGCTCGGGATCAAGCGCCCCAACGTGAGCGAGGCGCTGCGCCAGCTCGAGCGCGCGGGACTGGTGACACGCGACCATCCGACGGGTGATCGCCGCGGCGTCGTCGTGCGCGCGACACCGCTCGCCGATGAGAACCTCGCGCGGCTGCGCGAGGTCTGGGCGCGCACGCTCGCCCCCGCGCAGGGGATGGCCCTCGACGCGGCGGCGCTGTCGCATTCCCTGGGCGACCTCGCCGATGCCGCCGCCGACGCCCGCACCGGGCGCACCTGACTCCCGCCGTCCCGCCTCATCCCTTCTCGTCCAGGTCGCACTTCCCGCCCCCAGATTGGGCATCTGGGGCCGGGAAGTGCGACCTGGACAGGGCAGAACTGCCCCCGTACGACGACTGGTCGACGTCTGTAGGCTGAGGACATGCCCCACGACTCCACGCGCGCGGGACTCTCCGCCGTCATCCGCCCCGACGGCTCGGCCGAGCTCACCGTCGACGAGACTCCCCAGGAGATCCCGACGTCGCTCATCGAGGACGCGAGGCGCGAGATCGTGCGCCGCACCGCCGAGATCGCGGCACTGCTCGGCGGCCCCGTGCAGGTCGTGGTGCACGAGCCCGATGGCGACTGGCCGCTGCTCGTGCATCCCGACGGCCGCGTGGACTCGGACGAGGGCTCCGCGCCGCCGCAGGCCCCCGCCGGAGCGGACGAGGACGACGAGGTGTCGGCCGACACCGTCATCCGCCCCGCGCCCGCTCGCTCGGAGACATCCGCCGAGGAGACGCCGTCGACCCGGCCCACGGCCGTCCCTCCGTCCTCCGTGCCGGCCCCGGCCGCGGCATCCCCGGCCTCGCCATCCCCCATCTCCTCCGTGCCGCTCGCCGCCCCCGCGTCCGGTCCGGCACCGGTGTCCGCTCCGGCGCCGGAAGCGCTGCCCGCGCCCGCGCCGGCAGCGCCGGTCGCGCCAGCGCCGGTGTCCGCCGCGCCGGTCGCGCCCGCTTCCGCGCGCAGCGCGAACCCGGCGCCGGCCCGGGCGGCGGACCCGTCGCGGACCGCCCCCGCCGCACCTCCCGAGCCCTCCGGCCCCGAGGAGCGCCGCTCCTTCCTCGCCGCCGAGCAGGACGCCGAGGAGCTCGCCACACGCGGATGGCGCGGTGCGCTCGTCCGCACCGGCATGCGCGTCCCGCCCGGATCGGCCGAGCGCGCCGAGCGGGCCGATCAGACGGCCGTCGCGCAGCACTGGTTCGGGCCGCGCACGATCGCCGTCGTGAACGGCAAGGGCGGCGCGGGCAAGACGCCGACGACGATCCTCACGGCCGCGGTCTTCGCGCGCTTCGGCGGCGCGGGCGTGCTCGCCTGGGACAACAACCAGACGCGCGGGACGCTCGGCTGGCGCACCGAGCAGGGGCCGCACGAGGCGACCCTGCACGAGCTGCTCCCCGAGACCGACCGCCTGCTGTCGGCCGACGCGCAGGCCGCTGATCTCGCGCGCTTCGTACACCACCAGACGCGCGACCGGTTCGACGTGCTGCGGTCGAAGCCGATGGTGCTCGCCGAGCAGCAGCGCATCCACTCCGACGACGTCGACCGCATCCACGCTGTCGCCTCGAAGTACTACCGCCTCATCGTGATGGACTCCGGCAACGACGAGTCCGACCCGATGTGGCTGCGCATGATCGACCACTCCGACCAGATCGTCGTCACGACGACGTCGCGCGCCGAGCACGCCGAGGCGGGTGCCCTGCTCCTGGAGGCTCTGGCCTCGCGCGACGCCCGTTCGGCACGGCTCGCGCAGAACGCCGTCGCCGTCGTCAGCCAGGCCGACCCCCACGCCTCGACGACCGAGCACCGAAAGGTCGTCGACGGCTACCGCTCCCTCGCGCGCGATGTCGTGAGCGTGCCGTACGACCCGGCCATGATCGGCGGCCTCCTCCACTACGGCGCGCTCAAGCCGGCCACGCAGCGCGCGTGGCTCGCCGCCGGTGCGGCGATCGCGCGCGGGCTCGGTCCCGCCGGAGGCTGAGCCGCGCCGGTCCGGCCTATAGCCGCACGACCTCCGTCACGCGGACGACCGCGGAGCCGGCCTCGGCGGAGGCCTCCAGGTCCACCTCGGCGCGGATGCGCCAGTCGTGGTCGCCCTCCGGGTCGTCGATCGTCTGCTCGACGCGCCAGAGCGCGCCGTCCTCTTCGATGCGGCAGTAGGCCGGCGACCGGGAGGCTCCGGAGACGCCGATGGACTCGTGCTCCGCGTAGTACCGGTCGAGTGCGCCGGGCCAGTCGACGTCGGGGTCGAGTGCGGCGAGGTCCTCGTCTTTCTCGAGCGCCGCGAGCTGCACGCGCCGGAACAGCTCGTTGCGGACGAGCACCGTGAACGCGCGGCGGTTCACGGTGACGGACGGCGGAGCGGGCGGCACGACCGACGTGGCGTCGTCGCCGTCCGCCCCCGAGGCGAGCGCCTCCCATTCGTCGACGAGGCTCGAGTCGACCTGCCTGACCAGCTCGCCGAGCCACTCGATGATGTCGCGCAGCTCGTCCGTGCGCGCCTCGGCGGGCACGGTCTGGCGGATGGCGCGGTACGCGTCGCTGAGGTAGCGCAGCACGAGCCCCTCGCTGCGCCCCAGCTGGTACCAGTTCACGAACTCCGCGAACGACATGGCCTGCTCGAACATGTCGCGCACGACCGACTTGGGACGCAGCTCGAAGTCGCGCACCCACGGCTGGCTCGACGCGAACACCTCGAACGACTGGCGCAGCAGATCAGCGAGCGGCTTGGCGTAGGTGACCTCCTCGAGCGCCTCCATGCGCTCCTCGTACTCCATCCCCTCGCGCTTCATGGCCGCCACCGCCTCGCCGCGCGCCTTGTACTCCTGCTGCGCGAGGATGGCGCGCGGATCGTCGAGCGTCGACTCGATGACGCTCACGACGTCGAGGGCGTACGACCCCGTGCCCACGCCGTCTGCGCCGTCGGCGGGGTCGAGCAGCTCGATCGCCGCGAGCGCGAAGGGCGACAGCGGCTGGTTGAGGGCGAAGTTCGGCTGCAGGTCGACGACGAGGCGGATGGCCCCGTCCGGCGCGACCTCGACGATGCCCGCCTCACGCAGCGTCCGGAAGATGGCGAGCGCCCGGCGCGCCAGCTCGTAGCGGCGGTGCCGGGGCTCGTGATTGTCGAACACGAGGGAACGGACGTTCGCGAAGACGTCTCCGCCACGGCCGATGACGTTGATGAGCATGGCGCTCGTGATCTGCAGCTGCGGCTGCAGGGGCTCCGGCTCCGCGTCGACGAGCTTCTCGAACGTCTGCGCGCTCCACGACACGTAGCCGGCCGGTGCCTTCTTCCGCTGCACGCGCTTGCGCTTGACGGGGTCGTCGCCCGCCTTCCGCAGCGCCTGCGCGTTCTCGATCTCGTGCTCGGGCGCGAGCACGATGACGTTGCCGTAGGGGTCGTAGCCGGCGCGGCCCGCGCGACCCGCGATCTGATGGAACTCGCGCGCCGATAGGCGGCGCATCCGCGTGCCGTCGTACTTCGACAGCGCCGTGATCATGACGGTGCGGATGGGCACGTTGATGCCGACGCCGAGGGTGTCCGTCCCGCAGATGACGCGGAGGAGCCCGCGCTGCGCGAGCGTCTCGACGAGACGGCGGTACCGCGGCAGCATGCCCGCATGGTGCACGCCGATGCCCGAGCGCACGAGCCGCGAGAGGGTCTTGCCGAACGCGGTCGTGAACCGGAACCCGCCGATGGCCTCGGCGATCTCGTCGCGCTGCTCGCGCGTGGTGACCTTGACGCTCGCGAGCGCCTGCGCACGCTCCATGGCGGCCGCCTGCGAGAAGTGCACGATGTAGACGGGGGTCTCCCGCTCCTCGAGGAGCTTCTCGACCGTTTCGTGCGCGGCGTGGTCGGAGTAGGTGTGGTGCAGCGGCACGGGCCGCTCGGCGCCCGCGACGAGCGCCGTGGACCGCCCCGTGCGGCGGCTGAGGTCGGCGCGGATGTCGGCGGTGTCGCCGAGGGTCGCCGACATGAGGAGGAACTGCGCGCGCGGGAGCAGGAGGAGCGGCACCTGCCATGCCCATCCCCGGTCGGCGTCGCCGTAGTAGTGGAACTCGTCCATGACGACCTGGTCGACGTCGGCGTCTGCTCCGTGCCGCAGCGCGAGGTTCGCGAGGATCTCGGCCGTGCAGCACACGATGGGGGCGTCGGCGTTGACCGAGGAGTCGCCCGTGACCATCCCGACGTTCTCGGCGCCGAAGATGTCGACGAGGGCGAAGAACTTCTCGCTCACGAGCGCCTTGATCGGCGCCGTGTAGTACGTGCGGCCGGCGCCGGCGAGGGCGACGGCGTGCGCGGCGATCGCGACGAGCGATTTGCCCGTTCCCGTCGGCGTCGCGAGCACGACGTTGGCGCCAGAGACGAGCTCGATGACGGCCTCGTCCTGGGCGGGGTACAGCGCGAGCCCGCGGCCCTCGGCCCACTCCACGAAGGCGGTGTAGAGGGCGTCGGCGTCGGAGCCGGCCGCGCGGACGCTGTCGAGGAGGGAGGAGGCCATCCCCTCGAGTCTGCCTCATCGGCGGAGGGCGCCGCTCTACGATGAGGATCGTGCCCGCGAGTCCTGCCGTCCTGCTCCGCTTCTTCGACGCGCTCGTGGGCGCGGAGGTCAGCCTGTGGGGCGACGCCGACGCCGCCGTGACGGCGGGCACGTCGGCCGGTCTCGGCACCGTGTCGGCGCTCGGCGTCATCGCGGGACACGGCGACGACGCCCGCGTGCAGGACGTGGCGGACGGCATCGGCATCACGGTCGGCGCCGCGAGCAAGCTCGTCGACCGCCTCGAACGCGACGGGCTCGTCGTGCGCGCCCCGAACCCCTCGGATCGCCGCTCGTCGCTGCTGCGGATGACGGCGGATGGCCGGCGCGTGCTCGACGACGGCAGCGGCGTGCTCGTGCACGTGCTGGGCGAGCGCCTCGCCGGCCTCGATGAGACGACGCTCGCGTCGGCGACCGAGGTGCTCGAGTCCCTGCAGGGCTGATGCGGCTTCCCGAGAAGATGCATCCCGGGCAGGTACGTCAGCACCGCGTCGCTCCCCCCTCGCCCAGGTCGCAGTTCCCGTCCGCTACCGGCACCCTGAGGCCGGAAAGTGCGACCCGAGCGGGTCACCCCCTCGCCCAGGTCGCAGTTCCCGTCCCCTAACGGCACCCTCGGGCCGCGAAGTGCCACCCGAGCGCGACATCCCCTCGCCCAGGTCGCAGTTCCCGTCCGCTAACGGCGCCCTCGGGCCGCGAAGTGCAACCCGAGCGGGTCACCCCCTCGCCCAGGTCGCAGTTCCCGTCCTCTAACGGCGCCCTCGGGCCGCGAAGTGCCACCCGAGCGGGTCACCCCCTCGCCCAGGTCGCAGTTCCCGTCCGCTACCGGCACCCTGAGGCCGGAAAGTGCGACCCGAGCGGGTCACCCCCTCGCCCAGGTCGCAGTTCCCGTCCGCTAACGGCACCCTCGGGCCGCGAAGTGCGACCCGAGCGCGACATCCCCTCGCCCAGGTCGCAGTTCCCGTCCTCTAACGGCACCCTCGGGCCGCGAAGTGCGACCCGAGCGCGAGAGCATGCCGCCGACCGCGGCCGCCACTAGCCGGGCCGCCGGGCCGACGGGCGCCGGGCCGCCGGGCCGCTCAGGGGCTCGTCTCGTGCGCGATCGCGGCGATGAAGGCGTCGATGTCGTCCTCGGTCGTGTCGAAGCTGCACATCCAGCGCACCTCGCCCGTCGACTCGTCCCAGTCGTAGAAGCGGAAGCTCTCGCGGAGGCGGTCGGCGACCCCCTCCGGCAGGATGGCGAACACGCCGTTCGCCTGCGTCTCGCGCGTGAACGACACCCCGCGGATCGAGCCGTCGGCGAGCCCGGTCTCGACGCCCGCCCGCAGCCGCTGCGCCATGGCGTTGGCATGCCGGGCGTTGCGCAGGTACAGGTCGCCGTCGAAGAGCGCGAGGAGCTGCGCCGAGACGAACCGCATCTTCGACGCGAGCTGCATGTTGAGCTTGCGCAGGTAGGTGAGTCCCGTCGCCGCCGCGGGGTCGAGCACGACGATCGCCTCGGCGAGCATCGCGCCGTTCTTCGTGCCGCCGAGCGAGACGACGTCGACCCCCGCGTCGCGCGTGAACGCGCCGAGCGGCAGGTCGAGCGCGGCGGCCGCGTTCGAGATGCGGGCGCCGTCGAGGTGGACGCGCATGCCGAGGCCGTGCGCGTGGTCGGCGATCGCGCGGATCTCGTCCGGCGTGTACAGCGTGCCGAGCTCCGTCGTCTGCGTGATCGAGACGACGAGGGGCTGCGCGCGGTGCTCGTCGCCCCATCCCCACGCCTCGCGGTCGATGAGCTCGGGGGTGAGCTTGCCGTCGTCGGTCGGCACGGTGAGCAGCTTCATGCCGCCGATGCGCTCGGGGGCGCCCTGCTCGTCGACGTTGATGTGCGCCGTCGCGGCGGCGATGACGGCGCCCCAGCGCGGCAGCATCGACTGCAGCGCGGTGACGTTGGCGCCCGTGCCGTTGAAGACGGGGAACGCCTCGACGGGGCCCCCGAAGCGCTCCGCGAGCACCTCGTGCAGGCGCGCCGTGTAGACGTCCTCCCCGTAGGCGACCTGGTGCCCGGCGTTGGCGGCGGCGAGCGCCGCGAGCACCTCCGGGTGGATGCCTGCGTAGTTGTCGGATGCGAAGCCGCGCAGATGCGCGTCGTGCAGAGGGTTCACTTCTCCAGCCTATTCAAGGGGGTCGCGCGCGGCGGATGGCGGGGCGGATGGCCGCGCGTCAGGACAGGTCGATCACGCGGTCGTCGACGGCGTCGGCCGGGGCCTGCCAGAGCGCCGCGTACTCTTCGGCGAGGCGCTCCTCGAGGCCCGCGAGCGCCGTCACGCGGAAGATCGTCGCCGCGGCGGCCGGCGCCTCCTTCGCGAAGCCGTGGGCGAGCGCGCGCATCCACGCCTCGCTCGCCGCTTTGACCGCGGCGTAGTTCGCGCCGCCCGCGAGCGGCCGCGCGACGGCGGTGGACGACACCATCGCGACCCGCGCGCACGGGGAGGCGACGAGGGATGGCCAGAGGGCGCGGGTCACGAGGCGGAGGGCCGTGAACGACCCCTCCAGGGCGCGGTAGTCGGCCTCGGTCTGGCCGAGAATGCCCCCGCCGCCGCGCCATCCGCCGACGAGATGCAGCACGCCGTCGACGGGGCCCAGGGCCGCGGCGAGCGCTGCCACCTCGTCCTCGTCCGCGAGATCGGCCTCGATCGTCGCGACGCCCTCGCGTCCGAGCGCCGCGAGCTTCACGGGATCGCGACCGGCGACGACGACGCGCGCGCCGCCATCCGCGAGCCGTCGTGCGACGGCCCGGCCGGCCGCGCTCGTGCCCCCGGAGAGGAGCACGGCGCGGCCGGCGAGGCCGAGGTCAGTCATCGGATCCGCGGATGCCCGACGTCTGCGCGATGACCGAGCGCATCTTCTTCTCGAGCGCCTCGTAGAACATCGACAGCGGGAACTCGTCGTCGAGCACGGCGTCGGTGTACCCCCGCACGGGCCCCGCGAGCACGGTGTCGGGGAGGCCCCGCGCCCACGCCGATGCGGGATGCGGGGTCAGCACCGATCGCACGAGGTCGTACGCCGCGAGCCAATGCGCCGCCTTCGGCCGGTCGATCGAGCGCCAGTACAGTTCGTCGATGGCGTCGCCGAGCGCGACCACGGCCTCCGGCACGGCGTCCCAGTCGAACGCGAGCGATGTGTCCGTCCAGTGCAGCGCGCCGCGCTGATGCAGCCACGCGAACAGCAGCTGGCCGCCGAGCCCGTCGTAGTTGCGCACGCGGCTGCCCGTGATGGCGAAACGGAAGATGCGGTCGAAGATGACCGCGTACTGCACGAGCACGGCGTGCTCGAGCGTCTCGCGTTCGACGTCGTCGAGGTCGTCGGCCGCCGAGAGACGGCGCTGGATGGCCACCGACTCGCGGAACGCCGTGAGGTCGCAGCGCAGCTCTTCGAGGGAGTAGAGGAAGTACGGCATGCGCTGCTTGATCATGAACGGATCGAACGGCAGGTCGCCGCGCATGTGCGTCCGGTCGTGGATGATGTCCCACATGACGAAGGACTTCTCCGTGAGCGACTGGTCCTCCAGCATGCGGCGGGCGTCGTCGGGCAGGTCGAGCTTCGTGATCCCGGCCGCGGCGCGCACGACGCGGCGGTAGCGGGCTGCCTCCCTGTCCTGGAAGATCGCGCCCCACGTGAACTCCGGCACCTCGCGCACCGAGACCGTCTCCGGGAAGAGGACCGCCGAGTTCGTGTCGTAGCCGGCCGTGAAGTCGACGAGTCGCAGGCTCACGAACAGCCGGTTGCCGTAGTCGCCCGCCTCGAGCCGTGCGATGAACTCGGGCCAGATCACCTCGACGACGAGCGCCTCGATGCGGCGATCGGGCGACCCGTTCTGCGTGTACATCGGGAAGACGACGAGGTGGCGCAGCCCGTCGACGCGGTGCCGCTCGGGGTGGAAGGCGACGAGCGCGTCGTGGAAGTCGGGTACTCCGAACCCCTCCGCCTGCCAGCGCGCCAGGTCGGCGTCGACGGCGGCGAGATAGGCGGCGTCGTGCGGGAACCGCGGCGCCAGCTCGCGGACGGCATCGCGTAGGCGCTCCGTCTCGACGCGCGCCGCGGCGTGCAGGGCCGCCTCGAGGATGGCGCCGTCGGGCGCCTGCATGCCCTGCAGCGCGGTCGCCGCCTCCTTCAGGCGACGCCATCCGTCGGAGCGCTCGATGCCGGGTGCCCGTCCGTCCTCGACGACCTCGGGCTCGCCGATGATGGCCTTCGTCACCTGGATCTGGCTCATGGACATGGGAACCTCCGTTCTCGAGGCTCGGGCCGCGACGACGCGGCGACGGATGTCGGTGCCTCCCAGGCTAGGCGTCCGCGCCCTGCGGCGACATGGCCATCCTGCGCGATCTTCCGCGATCGGACGGGGATGGACCGTGCGTTCTGCGCAGACGGAACGCGGCCGGCCTACGCAATCCGGCGCGCCGCGAGCAGGCCGGACGCGAGCTGCGCGACGCCGAGCACGACGAGCAGCACGAGCGTCCACGCCCATTCGCCCGTCGCCTCTGCGAGGGCGCCGGCCGCGACGGGCCCCGCGGCCGCGAGCAAGTAGCCGACGGTCTGCGCCATGCCGGAGAGCCGCGCCGCCTCGGCGTGCGAACGCGCCTTCGTGCTCACCATCGTGAGCGCGGCCGTGAGCGAGGCGCCCTGCCCGAAGCCCGCCACGGCGGCCCACAGGAGGGCGAGGCCGGGCACCGCGAGCAGGCCGGCCGCCGCGACGATCATCGGGACGGCGGCCACGGCCATCCCCACCCGGTGGTCGCGACCGGGTCGGAGGAAGCGCGGGACGGCGAGGCTCCCGAGGATGCCGACCCACACCATGACGGAGAGGTGGACCCCGGCCGCGCTCGCCGACGTGCCTCGCGCCGTCTCGATCGTGGGGAGCCACGTGACGAGCACGTAGAACGCGGTCGACTGCAGGCCCATGAACGCCGTCACGAGCCACGCGGTCGGCCAGGTCCAGACGCTCCCGCCCGCGTGGGGGGTCGCGCCGGGCGCCGCCGGCACGACGGGGGCGGGGCGCCGCACCCGCCACGTCCAGGCGATCGCGGCGACGAGCGAGAGCAGGCCGGGCGCGAGGAGTGCGAGCCGCCAGTCGACGGCCGCGGCGAGCGGCGCGGACGTGGCGGAGGCGACACCCGCCGCGAAGGCGAGGAACGCGGTGTAGAGGCCCGTCGCGCGCGAGACGTGGGCGGCGTAGTCGCGCTTCACGAGCACGGGGACGAGCACATTGCCCACCCCGATCGAGATGCCGATCGCGAACGTGCCGATCCACAGGCCGGGCTCCGCACCGTAGGAGCGCAGCGCGATGGCCGCCGTGAGCACGACGAGGGCGACGAGGATGGTCCGCTCCTCCCCGTGGCGCGTCGAGACGCGGTGCACGAGGGGCGAGACGGCGGCGAAGGCGAGGAGCGGGAGCGCTCCGACGAGGCCGAGGGCCGACTCGCCCAGGCCGAGGTCGGCCCCGACGAGCGGGAGGACGGGTCCGAACGAGGTCAGCGCGGGGCGCAGGCACATGGCCACGAGGAAGACGAGGGCGGCGAGGATCGCCGTGCGCCGGGTGCGTTCGGTCATCCTCCGATCCCATCATGATCGCGTCGGTACGATCGACGGATGGCCCGGCGCTATCCCTCGACGATCGCGGCGCCCGTCGAGCACGAGCTCGTCATCCGGAAGTCGCGGTTCATCGCGCAGCTCGCTCCGGCCGGGTCCGTCGAGGAGGCCGATGCGGTGATCGCCGCCGTCCGCCGTCGCGCGTGGGACGCACGGCACAACTGCACCGCCATGGTGACGGGGGTGCTCGGCGACCAGGCGCGCTCCTCCGACGACGGCGAGCCGTCGGGCACGGCCGGCGTGCCGATGCTCGAGGTGCTGCGGCGACGCGAGCTGACCGACCTCGTGGCCGTCGTGACGCGGTACTTCGGCGGGGTCAAGCTCGGGGCGGGCGGGCTCGTGCGCGCGTATTCCTCCGCGGTGTCGGAGGCTCTCGACCGCGCGCTGCTCGTGCGGAGGATGCCGCTCGTGCAGGCCGTCGTCGACGTGCCGCACGGCGACGCCGGGCGCATCGACAACCTGCTCCGCGACTGGGCGTCGCACCATGGCGCGACGCTCGGCGATCCCGTCTACGGCGCGAGCGCCGCGTTCGAGCTGTGGGTGCCCGAGGATGCCCGTGCGCGCCTCGTCGACGACCTCGCCGCCGCGTCGTCCGGTGCGCTCGCGCCCGTGTTCGGCGTGGAGCAGGTGGTCGATCTCCGCTGACCCGCGCCGGGCGCATCGCCGCGGTGAGCGGCCGAAGCGCACGGGCGCCGTGCCGGGCGAGCTCGTTCATCTCGCCTGGGCATCCGACGCGGGCGACCGGGGGTCCGCCGACGGCGGCTGGGGCGACGACAGCGGCGGTGGTGGAGGAGGCGGCGAGCGAGAAGTCCGCTACATCCACTTCTTCCACTTGAACACGCCCCACAGGCCGACGCTCGTCGCCGCCATCAGCGCGATGGCCGCGGGGTAGCCCCACACCCAGTGGAGCTCGGGCATGTAGTCGAAGTTCATCCCGTAGATCGCGCCCACGAGCGTCGGCCCGAACAGGATGGCCGCCCATCCCGAGATCTTCTTCACCTGCTCGTTCTGCTGGAGCGACGTCTCGGTCTGACGCTGGGTGACGATCGTCGCGTTCACCGTGAGGGCGTTGTCGAGCACGGTCCGGAACCCCGCCACCCGGTCGCCGAGCTGCAGCACGTGGTCGAGCACGTCGCGCAGCAGGCGCTGCAGTTCGACGTCGACCCCGTACTTCTCCCCGCCGCGAAGGAGCGCGTCGAGCATGCCCGAGAGCGGCTGGGTTCCGCGCTGGAACGACAGCACCTCGCTCGAGAGCTCGTAGATGCGACGCGAGAGCGGCGTGCCGGTGTCGGCGAACAGGGCGCTCTCGATCTCGTCGATGTCGTTCTCGACGCCGCGGACGACCGGCACGTACTGGTCGACGACCTCGTCGAGGATGGCGTACAGCACCGCCTCGGGACCTCGCGCGAGCAGCTCGGGATCGGCCTCCATCCGCCGCCGCACGCGAGACAGGTCCGGCGCCTCCCCGTGACGCACCGTGACGACGAAGTCGCGGCCCACGAAGACGTGCAGTTCGCCGAACTCGACGGTCTCGGTCTCGTCGACGTACCAGGCCGGCCTCAGCACGACGAACAGGGTCTCGCCGTAGCGTTCCAGCTTCGCGCGCTGATGGCCGGTCTGCGCGTCCTCGATCGCGAGCGCGTGCAGACCGAACTCGCTCGACACGGTCTCGAGCTCCTGCGCGCTCGGGCGCAGCAGCCCGATCCAGCCCATCCCCTGCTTCTCGCGGAGGTACTCGAACGTGAGGTCGAGACTCGCCGGATCGGCGATCCGCCGGCCGTCGACGTACACGGCGTTGTCGATGATGGGCACGCGTCCATTGTGCGCCCGCCCACGCCCCGGTCAGCGCACCCCGACGGGCTGCGTCACCCTCACGGCGATGAACCGCGCGCCGTGCGCCCGCACGGCGACCGGATGCTCCGGGTCCAGCACAGCCGCCGACAGCGGCGGGACCCCCTGCCCGTCGACGCTCAACTCGCCCTCCAGGGCGATGAGCACGCGGGTCCCGCCCGCGAACGCGTGCTCGCCGTCCAGGCCGTGGAACGCGAGCGACGGCGCGGCCTCCGCCGCGTCGTAGCTGAGCAGGAGCATCCGGCTCGCGCCCGACGGCCGTGACGACGGCCGCTTCATGAGCACGGCGGACGTCTCCAGCTCGCTCGCGCGATCACGCCGCAGCGGGACGAGCCCCTGCGGCTTGCGGATCGACAGCTGGGGTCCCGACAGCCCGGCCACGAGCTGCCGGGTCCCTGCCGGGGCCGACGCCGCCCCCTCGGCGCTGCGGAGCTCGACGATCTGCAGCATCCAGAGCAGGCGCTCGCCAGGCGCCGTCTCGACCTGCACGTCGCGCACCGCGCCGATGCCGGAGAGGAGCCGCTGACCCGGCTGGTCGCGGAGGGGGAGCACACGAGGGAGGGGGCTCATGGGGGCCTTCCGGAACGGAGGAGGCGTGCCGGGC
>NZ_JBSHGQ010000045.1:0-28462 GCF_053617895.1 Microbacterium sp. NPDC055683
CTGACCGGCGACGACCCCGCAGGCATCTTCGAGGCCGTGGCCGACTACCTCACCGGCAAGGGCTGGACCGTCACCCGCGAGCCGATCCCCGGAACGGCTAACGGCTTTACGACGATCGACGGCACCCGCCGCGTCGTCGTCGACGTCGACCTCTCCCCCGCCCAGGCGGCCAAGACCGCACTTCACGAGGCCGCCCACGTCATCCTCCACAGCGACGAGGAGCCCGCCGAGTACATCACGCACCGCGGTATCAAGGAGACCGAAGCCGAGAGCGTCGCCTACATCGTCGCCGGGATTCTGGGGCTCGACACCAGCCGCTACAGCGTCGGCTACGTCGCCGGATGGAGCCGCTGCGAATCGGAGACCATCAAGAGCACCGCCGCCCGCGTGCTGCGCGCAGCTCACACGCTGGCCGACGCCATCACCGAAACCGAGGCCGCCGAGGCCGAGCCCGTCCGCGCGTAACAGTACTATTGCCGCTAGTGTCTTGACCCGGCACTAGCGGCAATAGTACTATTAGGGGTAGACCGAAAGGAAGATCAATGCCCACCGAGACCGTCACTGTCACCACTGCCGCGTGCATGTTCTGCGGCGCGACGAGCGAGGTTGAGCTGACCGCGGCTCAGTTCGACCTGTTCATCCAGCGCCGCCCCGTTCAGGAGGTGCTGCCCGACGTCGAGCCGGAAGTGCGCGAGCTGCTTATCTCCGGCACTCACCCCGCTTGCTGGTTCGGCATGTTCGGTGCCAATGAATAGTACTATTGCCGTTAGTTAGGAGTTTCGAGATGACCGGCGTCGACACCGAGCCCGGCCGGGGCGATCGACGCCCCGGCCGGCCGCGAGGGGCGACCCCTCGCGCTCCCCCGGGCTGAGCGGCCGCCGGCCTGCGGCCGGCGAGGCAAGAGCTGAGTTTCAGGCTCGTTCCTGACGCTCCATCATTGCCGCCACGGCCTGCGCGCAAGAGGCTGCGCCTCCGGCTCCTCCGAGACTTTCGGCACGCGGTCGCTGCGCTCCCTTATTTCGCGCCGAAACTCTCTCCCCCACCGCCCTCCGGGTTGCACTCCGGCCTCCGGGCGGCACTGCTCCGCTTATCAGGAACGAGCCCAAAAAATGATCGATGGGAGGATGCCGACATGCTTACCGTGACCGTCTACAGCACCGGCCCGAGCTGCGCGCGCTGCACCCTGACAAAGAGGGTGCTCGACCAGAAGGGCGTGCCGTACGTCGAGGTCGATATCCGAGAGAACCCGGACGCCCGCGCCTACGTGGTCGAGGACCTGGGATACAGCGAGGCCCCTGTGTGCGTCGTCGAGGACGGCAGCGGAGAGGACCATTGGTCCGGATTCCGGCCCGACCAGATCGACCGCGTTGCAGCCCATCAGGGTTGACAGCTTCCAACGGTAATAGTACTATTAGAGTTATGAGAAGAGAGGAGCGAGGATGACTGCCAAGCAGCTCACCCCGTACGACACCGGCGATCGGCTCGAACCGAAGGTGTGGGTTCACGAAGGCATCACGAGCCCGGATGGGCTGGCGCGTCCTGCGGAGGATGACGACTACGGCCGAGTCGACTTCGACGACGACGAGGGCGGCACGGTCCTCACCGTTTATGTCGAGCGCAGTGCACGCGGTTATGTCCTACGTGTCGAGGGCAGGACAGAGACAAGCGTCGAGGTCGTCGACCCCCAGTGACCATAGAGTGGCCCTAATAGTACTGTTACCGTTAGGGCCGCTCCCGAAAGGAGCAGCCATGCAGATCACCGTCACCCGCCTGCGGGACCTTCGCGAGGGCGATGCGATCCTCAGCCTCGACGGACAGCCGTACCGGCAGCCGCGCGTCGTGACCGCCGAGCTGGGGCCGATCACGCCGGGATCGCCCGTCCAGGGCGTCCGCGTGGAGAACCCGAACCCGTCGAGCCCGATCGAGTACGTGCTGTACCCGTCGCAGGTCGACGGACGCCGAATGGAGGTGGAGCGCTATTAGACCCTTGCGACACCATTAGCCCTATCAGTACTATTAGAGTCACCACCCCACATAAGAGGAGGAACCGTGAGCTACATCACTCGCACTGGAAACCTGGCCGCCGCTCCCACGCTGCGCGAGGGGGAGAAAGGGCCGTACACGTACGCCCGAGTGCTCGTCACCGATCGCGTGCGCCAGGAGGACGGCAGCTACAAGGACGGGCCGACCACCGGCTACGACGTCGCCGTGAGCGGCAGCCAGGCTGTCAACCTCGTCGCTGCGGCCGAGAAGTCCGGCAACATCCGCGTGACGTTCTCGGGTCGCTACCGCGTCACCGAGTTCAAGGGCGAGCAGGGCACGCGCATCCAGCATGAGGTCCGCGCCGATGAGATTGGCGTGAGCCTGCGCGGCCAGGCGGTCGCGGTCGAGCGCAGCGGGCGCGAGGAGGTCGACGGCGGGGACGACACCCCGTTCTGATCGGCCAGGGTGCGGGGCTCCGATTCGTGAGCCCCGCACCCCTAAAAGTACTGTTATCACTATTGGAGGTACACCCCCGTGACCGTTTTTACCGTCGCCCTCAGCAAGGGCGGTAGCACCAAGACCACGACCGCGGCCGAGGTCGTCTCAGCCCTCACCGGCCAGAACCGGCGCGTGCTCGCGATCGACCTCGACCAGCAGGGCAACTTCACCACCCGGCTCGGCGTCACCGACGACACAGATGTGTCGGCCGTCGCGGCCGACGTCCTCACATCAGACGCCACCGTCGCTGAGGCGGCCGTACCCGCGCCGAGTGTGCCCGGCGCGCACGTGCTCGTAGGAACGCACGACCTGACGGACCTGGACCAGCGGCCCGAGGTCATCACGTCGCTGCGCGACCAGCTCCCGCACGTGGCAGGGGAGTGGGACGACGTCGTGATCGACACCCCGCCCGCGCTCGGCCTCGTTACCCTCGCAGCCCTGGCGGCCGCCGATGTCGTGATCGCCGCCGTCGCCTGCGAGACGGAAGCCCTCGACCAGCTCGGCCGACTCGAAGAGGTCATCGCCGCTCGCATCGCCCGCGGCATGCGCCCCGGTCAGGCGGTGCACTGGATTATCCCGACCCGCTATGACCACCGCCGATTGCTCGACCGGGAAATCGTCGACGTCCTCACCGAGGGATACCCCGGTCGAGTGACGAGCCCCGTTCGGGAGGCTGTGGCCGCGCGTGACGCCTACACCGCGGGGCAGCCGGTCAGCCGCTATGCGCCCGGCTCGCCGATCGCAGAGGACTACTACGAAGCGCTCAGAGACGTCCTGAACCTGCCTGCCCGAGAGCGCAGCACCGCCGCTCCCGTTCCCGTTCACGCCTGAAAAGGAGGCACCGTATGGCTACCACCGCACGCCGTAGCATCCGCGATCGCAACAAGGCCGCGATCACTCACGACGTCGAGGCCCCTCCGGCGCCGGCCGTCGCGCCTGAACCTGCCTCCGTCGACACGCCGGCCGAGCCCGCGCCGGCTGAGCCGCCGGCACGGCCGCGCAGCTCGTCGACGTCAACGACGAAGCCGGCCGCGTCGAAGTACCCGCCCAAGGTGTCGTTCTACCAAGACCGCGCAGACACCGACCGCGTGCGCGGTGCGATCCTGCACACGATGGCCACCGAGCGCTACCGCAACCTCTCCCAGTTCATCAACGAGGCCGTGATGGAGAAGGTCGAGAGGCTCGAAAAGAAGTACAACGGCGGCAACCCGTTCCCTCCGGTGACGGCCCGAGAGCTGCCGCAGGGCCGCCCGATGGGGGAGTAAGGCATGAGGGCTCGCACGACCGTCCTGGTGGCCCTGGTGGCCGTTCTGGCCGGGTGTGCGCCCACGCCCACGACACCGACCGCGCACGTCGAGGTCGGAGCCGGTCTCGAGTTCCGCGTGGAGGTCGCCGCCACGCCCCAGGCGCAGCGCGACGGCCTCAGCGGCCGCGCGGCGCTGTCCGAGGGCACCGGCATGCTGTTCACGTTCGACGATCGCGCGCAGCGGGAGGTCTGGATGGCTGGGATGCAGGTCCCAATCGATGTCGCCTGGATCGTCGACGGCCAGGTGCTCAGCATCAACACCCTCGACCCGTGCACCCTCACCGAGCAGGAACAGTGTCCGCGCTGGACGTCGCCCGGCGACGTCGACGCGCTGCTGGAAGTCCCCGCCCATGCGCTCGACGGCATCGAGCCTGGCACCTCCGTCACCATCCGAGAGGAACCGTCATGACCCTGATCGCTCCCGATGACACCGCTCCCGAGCCCGACCCCATCGGGCAGGCGATCGCCGCGCTCACGGCCGCAGCACGCCGCACCCGGACCATCGGCCCCGGAACCTGGAACGAGCACACCGAGCCTGTCGACTTCGGGGAAATCGCGTGCCACGTCCTGACGGCCGTCGCCGCGAACTTCGGCGGCGTCGAGGAGCTGCTGGCCGGACGCCCCGGCTCATGGGAAGCCGACTACGTGCGACAGATCGTCCACAGCACTGCCGGAGACGATCCCGAGGAGCTGCTGCGCCGACGCACCGCGCCCGTGCAGCTCCTCGTCGACGAGGCCGACGAGGCGCTTACGGACTTCGGTATCGAAGCCCTGCACGACCAGGAGCTGGACAGCGCGATCGCACGCGAGCAAGACGAGAGCCTGAACGAGGAACAGGCCGCGGCTGCGGGTGAGCTGGCCGACGCGATCGACGGCCTGTGGGTGGGCGACGTCGCCGCCTACCGCGAGGCGTACACCGCCGCGGTGCGCCAGGCGCTCACCGCGCGCGGTCTCACGTTCGGCGTCGAGCTCGTTGAGCACATCGACCAGCTCGATCGCCGCCTCGACGCGATCGACACGCAGCTGACCGACGAGCTGCGCGCTCACGCACGCGCCACCGCTCCGCTGCCGATGACCGGCGAAGCCCCCGATTGGTCCGAGGGAACGCCGGCAGATGCGCTCATCCGCGCCGGGCAGACCTACGCCGAGCGCGCGTCAAGGCTGCGGTGATCGCATGTGCCAGCACGACGCGCGTTGCCCCGTAGGCCGCCATCGGCCGGGAACCGTGTGCCGGTACAGCGGCACAGGTACAGCGAGCTGGACGGCCAGGCCCAGCGCCGTGCCGCGCCGCCCCGCGGCCCGCAGCTCGGCGTCATGGGGGAGCCCTGCATCGAGCGCGCCCGTTTCCAGACCGGCTGCACCGACATCGGCCCCGCGCTACCGAAGCGCCGCCGCAGCGTCGGGGCTCAGCGGCGCTGACCTTCTCGCAGTGATCCTCGTGGCCCTCTCATGGGATCGCTACTACGCGAGCACCGGGTGGATCGGCGTCGCCATCGTGCTGCTGCTGGTTGTGCTGCCGTTCGCGATCGCGTACTGGCTCACGAGCACCTGCACCGCGTGGAACGGCACCGTGGAAGGCCGCTGCAAGAAGCCTCGCCACGGCGTACGCCGGTGCGAGATTCCCGAGCACGGCCGGGCGGCGCAGCTCGTCACCTTCCCCGAGGTGATGGCTGCCCTCTCGCTCGTCGTCGGCGTCGCCAACGTCGTGATCTTGCTCGGGGCCGCGATGTAGCATCGTGCTCCGGCCGGGGTGTCTGAGGTTGTTCAGAGGATCGAAGGCCGTGGGTACGAACAAGCGTTATCCGAACCTCGCATCGCTGCGCGCTGAGGAGCGCGAGCTGCGCGAGGCGCGCTCCCGTGGCCCCCTGCACACGCTCACGGCCGACCAGCTCAGGTTGCGTGCCCATGTCGTTTCGATCGCGCCCGAGCGCCCGACGATGTGGGCGCTCGCATGGCTCCGGTTCGGGGACGCCGATGTGCGCTGCACAGTGCGCGTGAAGCGCTGGACGAGCAATGCCGTCGGGGTGGAGGTCGACGTCGAGGGCGAGACGCTGCGGTGCTGGATATGGCGAGGCGCATGTCAGCGGCTTGCCGAGCGTGAGGATGCTTGGCGGTGACGCTGAGGGCGCGGGGATCGGCGGTGGCGGCGTTCCCCGGTCGTCTCCTTGGTCTGGCTGGTAGGTGCTGCGCGACGATACCTACGCTCTGTCGCTGCGTGCCCCGTTCCGGCTCCTTATCCTCCCTCCCTCCGCTTCGCTCCGGTCAGTCCGGTACCGCCTCCACGGGGCACTCCGCTCCGCCGCTTCGGTCTCTCTGCTATCGCACCGACCAGCCAGACCAAGGAGACTCACATCATGGAACTCATCATCACGGCGTTCATCGTCACCGGGATCGTCATCGGCGTCGCAGCGACGTGGGTGACGGCGTACGTGTTCGAGCGCAGCGAGGGGAACCCGGCTCCGTCGCGCGCGGCCTGGCGGCTCATCCGCGGGCGCGCCTGAGGAGGGCGGTCCGGAAACGATCGTTTCCGGACCGCCCGTCGACGATGCTCGCGAGGCCGGCGACACGCCGGGCTCCGTCGTCCCGAAACCGTGGACCGGAACCACAACGGCCCGAAACTTGCTCTAGACCGTTTTCGGGAAACGCGGTAGAATGGTGAGGAAGCTCACACGAGGGGAGGCCGTCATGGCCGAGCAGTTTGACGTCGAAGAGCGCTGGCCTGAGTTGTTCGCACAGCTCGACGGTGCGCAGCGCAACGCCGTCCGGCAGTCGCTCGCGGCCGCCTGGCACGAGGGGTGGGTGCCCAACCGCGAGGACGTCGAGAACCTGACCGATGAGGCTCGCGGCGCGATCGACGCCGAGGAGTATTTGCGGCGGGTGCGTGAGGCTGCGCTGCGCGCAGCTCCCGCCGGTATCGGCGTGAGCCCGCACTAAGACTGTGGCGACGTTCGACACCTGGGAGTCGTACTTCTACCCACCACCGGACAACGCGACGATGCGCAACGTCCAGGGCATCCGCGATCCTCGCGCCCTGCACGTGTTCGAGTACGGCGCGACTGCGCTGCGGCAGAAGCAGCTCAACATGGACCCGTCCCTTGCCGGCGAGCACACGTTCGACGCTGCGCACCTGCGCCGCATCCACCGGCACCTGTTCCAGGACGTCTACGAGTGGGCGGGGGAGTACCGGACTCAGAACATGGTGAAGCAGGGCGCGGTGCGCGGCTTTGCCGACGTCAGCAACGGCGAAGTGGACCGCTACCTCGCAGACGCGCAGCGACTCATTCAGCGCACCGACTGGGGCCGGCTCGATCGCGACCAGTTCGCCGTCTCGACGGCGGCTGTGTTCGCTCACGTCAACCAGGCCCATGCGTTCCGCGAGGGGAACGGCCGCAGTTCGAAGGTGTTCATGGAACACGTCGCGATGCGGTCGAGGTTCACCCTCGACTACGCCCGGATCGAGCCCCCGGCGTGGAACATGGCCGCCGAGTTGAGCCGGCCCGACGTCGGCAAGTATGACGTGGTGCCCGACTCGCTCGTGCCCGTTTTCCAGCACATCGCCGTGGAGCGCCGCGCCGGCGCGACGCCCACGGTCGACCCGGCGTCGCGGGAGCGCTCGCCCCTGAGCGCGAGCTACCCGCAGTCGCCCACGCAGGCGACGGGGCGCAGCTCGTCGCCGGCTTCACCGCAGCGTCCCGAGCCGTACCGGCAGGGTCGCGGTTACGGCAGCAGCGGGCAGGGGATCGGGAGATGAGCAACGTCATCGGGTACGCCCGGGTGAGCACTCGCGAGCAGAATCCGGCATCGCAGGAAGCTGTGCTGCGCGAGCACGGCGCGGTGCGCGTGTTCGTCGATCACGGAGAGTCGAGCGCGATCGCGGATCGGCCGCAGTGGCAGGCGTGCCTCGACTACCTCCGGCCCGGCGACACGCTCGTGATCCTCGCGCTCGATCGCGTCGCCGGCACGGAGCTGATGGCCATCGAAATCATCCGAGACCTCGCGCGTCGTGGCGTGCGCCTGCGCAGCGTCACCGAACCGTTCCTCGACGTCGACACGTCGACGCCGATGGGGGAGGCCATCGTCGGGATCATGGCCGTGCTGGCGCAGTTGCGCGTCTCGACCATTCGAGAGAACACGAGGCGCGGTCTCGCTCATGCTCGCGCGCAGGGCCGCGTCGGCGGCCGTCCGTCCGTGATGACGCCCGAGCGCGTGGCCGCAGCCGTCAAGATGCGTGCCGATAACAAGAGCATCCAGCACATCGCGAAGGTGCTCGGAGTGGGCAAGTCATCGGTCGCTCGCGCCCTCGTCAGGGTCGACGAGGAGGCTGCGTCGGGAACGCCGGAGGCGGTCATCACCGCTTCTTCCCCTTCCCCCTGATAACAGCCGCCCTCAACGAGAAAGCCCCCTGTCAAGGGTGCGGCGCAGCCGCATCACGAAGTGACGCGAAGCGCCCTTGACAGGGGGCTTTCTCGTGGAATCATCTCGGCGTCAGGGGGGAGGGGACCACGCACCCAACGAGGCCGTACACAGGCCGCGCAGACGTCACGCGACGTGCGCGCATGACGTGACAGTGCGGCCTGTGTGCGGGCGGGCAAGTGGGGTCCCGCTGTCCACCTGTGGGCAGGACGAGCCCGAAGGAAGATAGCTCGTGCTGTCCACAGGTGGACAGGGGGTTTCGTCACGCACCGACCGGCTGTGGCTCGCCGCTCGGCAGAGCGGCGTCGGCCGTGCTCTGCGGACCGTCGACCGCGCCGGACTTGTCGGTTGCCTTCCGTGCGCGGCGGCGCGCGCGAGCCTTCTTCTCGGGCTCGGCAAAGCCGATCTTGCGCAGCTCGTCGGCCGACCATCCGGCGGCCAGAGCGGCGTTGTACGCGCGCACGTCGTCGCGCTCGGCGTCGCCAACGCGCTGCGCGATGCGCGCCTCTAGCTCGGCTCGTTCGCGTTCGGTATCGGTGCGCACGTCGTCGACGTTCTGCCGTGCCTCAGCGAGCACGCGCACCGCGTCGATCCGCGCATCCTGCGCGCGCCGTGCGCGCTCGATTGCTTCCTCGGGAGTGGGTGTCTTTGCCATGCCTCCATCGTACGGATTCACCCTCTGTACGTCGATGTTCCATCGTCGGCGCGGCTGCGCGCGATCGCGGCTGCGCCGCGAGGCCCCCGGCTGTCGCCGTGAGCCATCCTCTGAGGTGTCCCAGACGGAGCAAGCTATACACTTAGCCGGGCTAAGTGGGCTTAATCCTCGACAGGGCGTCGCGGATGCGGCACACTGGACGTGTGGTCCCCGCACGGGGCGGGGTCGCTGCGCTGGGCTGAGAGGCAGGTGTTTTCCGATGAGCGAGGAGGCTCCCAAGGGTCGCCTGTTCTCGCGGCGTCGACGTGCGAACGTCGAGGGCGGGCGGAACCACCGTCACGAGGTGAAGGTGTCGCCAGAGGAGGAGGGCATGCTGCTGCGCCTCGCGGAGGCGCAGCACGTGACCATCCCGCGACTGCTGGTCGAGTCTGCGCTGGCGTCCGGCACGTCGGAGACGCCGACCGAGCGCAAGCAGGCGATGGCCGAGCTGTTCGCGCTGCATCGGCTCCTAGCCGCCATCTCGAACAACGTCAACCAGATCGCCAAGGCCGTCAACGCGACCGGCGAGCTGTCGTCCGATCTGACCGCGACACTCGACGCGGTGCGGCGCACGGCCCTGCGGATCGATGACGCGATCGACGGGCTGAGCCTGCCATGATGCCGAACGTCGTTCGCGGCGATCGGATGGCCGGCCTGATGACGTATCTGGTCGGCCCCGGTCGGTCGAACGAGCACACCGAACCGCACCTCGTCGCGGGCGACGCGGCGCTTATGGCGTGGCACGACGACAACGAGCTGGGCCGCGACTCCGCGGTGGCGATCGCGCGCCATCTGGACCGACCTCGCACTGCGTACGACGTGCAGGTGAAGGGCGGTCATGTGTGGCATTGCTCACTGTCGCTGCGCGCCGATGAGGGCGCGCTGACCGACGAGCAATGGAACGCGATCGCGAACGACTTCGTGCGTGCGATGGAGTTCGACGACAACGAGGGGACCAAGGCCCCCTGCCGGTGGGTCGCGGTGCGACACGGCGTCTCGTCGAACGGCAACGATCACATCCACATCGCGGTCAATCTGGTGCGCGAGGACGGAACGAAGGCGTCAACGCACCAGGACTTCCGACGCGCTCAGGCGGCTGCCCGTGCGCTCGAAGTGAAGTACGGACTTGAGGAGTTGGAGTCGGTTCGCGCAGAGCGAGCGACGCGCGGGTACGACCCGGCCGAGCGCGAGGCTCAGGCACGGTCACGCGCCCGAGCCCGCTACGAGCGCAGCCGTCCCGAGCTGGGCGCGGACGCGCCCACGTGGGAGCGCCTGGCGGGGGAGGATAGGCAAGCTCGAATCGCGGCAGAGCTGCGTGTCGACCAGCCGCGCTATCTCCTCGCACTGAAGGTCCGCGGCTGCGCGACCGCGAGCGAGAACGAGGCGGAGTTCGTGCGCCGCATGCGCCGGGCCGGCCTCATCGTCCGCCCTCGCTATGCCGACGGCCGCACGGACGTCATCACCGGCTATTCGGTAGCCGAGCGCCCCCAGGCCGGCGAGCGTCCGATCTGGTACGGCGGCGGCAACCTCGGTCGCGATCTGACCCTGCCGCGGCTGCGGAGCGAGTGGCCCGACACCCCGGCCGTCGCAACCGACGCAGCAGCCGAGTGGAACGCGGCAAAGCGCGGCCGCCGAGTCGTGTCGACCGGGCGCGAGGCGACCGAGCCGGACCCGGAGCTGTGGGACAAGCGGAACGACGAGCTGCGCGAGCTCGTCGGCCGCCTGCGCTCCGTTCCCGTTGACGACCGCGACACGTGGGCGACCGTCGCGCGCCAGACCGCGGGCGCGCTGGCGGCGTGGTCGAACGCGACGGAGGAGACGCCCGGCGACCTCGCCGCTGCCGCGGACGCACTGTCGCGATCGGCTCAGACGTACCGCCGCACGGTGCACCCGAAGCAGGCCGGAACGGTCGCCATCTCGGGAGCGGCGATGCTCCTGGCGAGTGCTGCACGGGGCGGTCAGGGGACCGTCGCGCAGGCGGTGATGGTCCGGCAGCTCCTCCGCCTCACTCAGGCCGTCTACGACGCCTCCGTGGCGGCGCAGCAGGCACGTCAGGCACGGCTCCTCGCGGAGGACACACGCGCCCGTCTCGTGCGACTGCGCGACGCCTTGCCGGCACCTGCACAGCAGCGGACCGGAGCGTCGCCCGCGGCGACGAGTCCGACCGCCACGGCGACCCTCGATCCGGAGGCGCAGGCGATCCTCGATCGGCTCACCGCCGGACAGGCGCACGACGCCAGCAAGGCCGCGTCGCCCCTGCCGAGCACCATCGAGCCGACGAAGCCGCGACAGACGACACAGCCGGGCGCAGAGCGCGGCCCGGAGCGATAGGAAGGGGGGCCAGCCATGGCCGAGGAGACAGACGGGATCGAGGAGGCGTTCGAGGGGCAACTGCGCATCGCCGTCACCGCCGCGGGGCAGATCGGTGAGGCGATCGCGCGCGCCCGCGAGGAGGCGCTGCGCCGCGCGCAGGCCGCGAGCGAGCAGCAGGCGAGAGAGCTGCAATCGCGGATCGAGGCCGAGCGACGCGCTGCGCGGGTCGAACTGGCCAACGTCGACCGCGGGGAATGGTGGGATCGCGCCACCCCGGAGCAGATCGGCCACACCTACCAGGTCGCCCGCGCGTGGCAGCAGGACGACCCGGAGGCCGCGCGCGCCGAGCAGCGGATGCGCGACGAGCTGCGCAACCGGTACGGCATCGACCCCCACGACGCAGGAGCCAACCCCGACGACGTGCGGCAGCTCATCCGGTTGCAGGCTGAGCGGGCCGAGCGCGATCGGATCAACGCAGACGCCGAGCGCGCCAGCGCCGCCGCTGAGGAAGCCGAAGCGCTGCGGTTGCTCGCGCACGCCGACCAGGAGGAGCAGCGGGCGGCCGAGGCGCGCGCCGCAGCCGAGCACGAGCCCGACGCCGAGGAACGCGCCCGCGCGGCCGCTGAGGCCGAGCAGCGGGAGGCGTCCGCCGAGCGGGCACGCGCCGACGGCCGTACCGCGTACGACAGCGCCGAGCGACGCGAGGGCACTGCCCGAGACCTCGAAGCGAAGGGCGTCGACCACGATCTGGTGGCCACGCGGATGCGCGCCGACGTCAGCCAGGCCAAGCCCGCCACTGAGGCGGTGAAGGGGGCCGGCAAGACGAACGCCCCGAAGGCCCGCAAGACGCGCGGGCGCGGCGCGCAGGTGCAGCGCACCGGCCTGGACCGGTGACCGCCCTGCGGGCACCGAATGAGAGAGGGACCGCACCCGACGGGTGCGGTCCCTCTCTCATGGCCGGCGATCGTCACGCGGTCTCGGATGGCTCCTCGCGGACGTCGGGGAACATGCCGTCCGGAGGCGCGACGTAGGGCAGCGGTTCGCCCTTCTTGGACAGGTTCTCCTCGCCCTCCGTGGCGAGGCAGAACGGGCCGTCAGGGTCCATCAGCGCCGGCATGTGGTGGTCGGCGTGGTCCCGCCACCACACACTCATCCCGGTCGCTGGGTCCTGACGCAGGTGCTCCCACGAGCGCCACAGTGCTTCGAGCCGGATCACCGCTTCGTCGTACTGCCACCAGCGCCCCGCCCAGCAACGGTGCCGGCCGTCGATCCGGCGGCGGTACACGTTGCGCAGGTACTCGCGCACAAACTCGTCGACGGAGCCGTAGTACAGCGCGGGAGTCTGACCGGCGTCGTCGACGGAGCCGGCATCTTCGGCGGAGCCGGCGTCCTCCGCCGCGTCCGCCTCGACCTGTTCGGTCACGGCCGCCGCGGCGGCCTCCGCTGCTCGCTCGCGCAGCGCGGCGAGCACGTCCTCTGTCAGGGCCTCCTCGACCGCCGCTTGCGCGACCTCCGCGACTTGCTGGCGAACCGACGTCTTTACCGCGCGCTCGACCAGCTCGGCGGCAAGCGATCCGACGTCGACGCCGAACGCGCTACTGCGCGACCGCGCGTCTGCGGAGGTCGGAAGGCCGGGATCGACCGCGGCGGGCCACCCGGCGTCGTCGTCGCCCCAGTCGTCCATATCGCTCACGATGCCTCCTCAGCTCCGACGGTGGCCTGAACCGCGGCCAGCTCCTCCTCCGCCTCGCGGATTGTCCGCTCTGCCTGCGGATCGTGCGCGGCGATCGACGCCTTCACGGCCTCCGCGTGCGTGCCGGTCATCCACGGCACGGTGCGGATGAGGGTCGGTCGCGCGCCCGACGCGAGCACCACGGCGCGACCCTTCGGCAGCGCCGCCAGGTCCGCGACGTCCAGGATGCGCTCACGATGGAGCTGCTGCGACACGGTGCGGTGGCCACGGCCGTACGACGTCGACGACGACAGCCGGTCGTAGTCACCGATCATGCGCGAGAGATCTTCGAGGAAGTTCGCCTCGCTGACACCGCCGCCGTACACCTTCACGTTCGATGCGCTCCACAGCTTCTTCATTCCGGACTCGCCCCACACCTCGACGCCCTGCGACCAGCTCTGCAGAACGGTGTCGAGAACGATTCCGCGCGAGCCGTAGTGGCTGTAGAGGTTCGGCAGCTCACGCCAGCGGCAGACGTTCGCCGCCTCGTCGAGCACGCCGACAAGCGGAGTGGTGAGCCGGCCACCCGCCGAGCGGGCCGCCAGCTCCTCCGCGGCCTCTACGACCGCCACTGTCAGCGCAGTCACGAGCGGGCCGGCGGTGCCGCGGCCCTCCTTCGACAGCGAGTAGAGCGTGCCGCCGTCGGCGCGCACGAACGCCTCGGGGCTGAACTGCGGCCGAGTGTCCGCCCCGCCCTGCGGGGTGACCCAGGCCGCCACCTGGCGGTTGGTGAGGCACGACGCCATCTGCTGCGCCGTGCCGAACACGCCGCCGCGCTGCTTCTCGGGAGCCGATACGACGCCGGCCACCTGGTCGGCCGTGAGCGTGAAGCCGTGCTCGCGCAGAATGTCGACGGCTGTCTCATCGGTCGGTCGAGTCAGCCACGTGTACACGTCGGTGATCGGCCGACCCGCGAGCGCCGCGGCGAGCAGGAGCCCGGCGAGGAGGTCCTGTCCGGCGGGGTCGAAGTACGCATCCGTGCGCGCGCCGGGATCACGCGAGCCCGACGCGAAGTGCTCCGCAAGCTTGGCCGCACGCACCTCGTCGGTGACGTAGGAGAGCGGATTCCACCACCACGACGGCGGTTCGAGGGTGATGCCCTGCGGGTCGAACACCCACACGGGGCCGTGGGCTGCGCGCACGTCGCGGGTCTGGTCAACGACGTCGCGCTTGTTCGAGGTCGCCAGCACCGCGCCCGGAGCTTCCAGAATCTCCGGGACCACCATCGAGGTCGTCTTACCCGTGCGAGGGCCGGCGATCGTCATGCGCATGTCCTCCCACGAGCTGAGGAGGCGCTGACCCGTGGAGACCGTGACGCCGATCGGGAGGCCGGGCACGGAGGTCACCCCGAGGCGCTGCGCCGTCTTCTCGACGGCCTTGCGCGACAGGCCCTCGACGTCGCGGCCGCGGCCCATGTAGGTCGCGGCGCGGTCGACGCGGCTGCGGTTGCGGCGCATCCGGCTCAGCCAGAGACCGAGCAGGACGCCGAGGGCGACGAGGACGGCAGCGAAGCCGCCGAGAACCCACCAGCCGGCCGCGCCGGGCCACGGCACGTCACCGCCGAACAGCGCGAACACGAGCGTGAACGGATCGGCGGGCACCTCCACGCCGGTCCCGGCGAGGCGGTGCCCGAGGTGCATGGCCGTGTACACGCTGCTGAGCAGGATGAACACCGCCCCGATCCCGAGCCAGAGCAGGACCACCTCACCGGACACGCCGCCCGGGTCGCGGCGGCGGTTGTTCGGGGTGCTCATGCGGTCACCTCCTCGCGCGTGCTGCGCCGGGATCGGCGGCCGACCCGCGAGCGCTCGTGCCACAGCTTGTTCGTGTCATTGATCGACAGCTCCGTGGCGGTCAGCTGCACCGCGACGGGGATTCCGGGTCGTCCGCCAACCTTGACGAGGAACTTCCCTCGTCCCGGAGGCTCGGACTCGCGGCCCGTGGCAGGGTCCCATGCGGGCGGGTCCTGCCAGCCGATGAGGAGGTCCTGTTCGGCCTGCGAGAACGGCACCGCGGCGGTGAGCTGCGGCATCTCAGCCGAAGGCAGTCCGCCGCAGATCACCATGCCCGACCGCTCGACGAAGCCGCGGGCCTTCATCCGGTCCTCCTCCGTCGGCAGGGCGAGTAGGTCGCTCATGGTGTGGGAAATCATCGCCATGCCGACGCCACGCTGGCGGTTCAGGCGCGTGAGGGCGTCGACGCGATCGACCATGCCGCGACCGGCGCGCAGCGCGCGCCACAGCTCGTCGAGGATGACGAAGTAGTGGCGACGTGGCTCGAGACCGGCGTCTGCGAGAGCGTTCGCGACGTTCACCGTGCCGAACCCCGCGGACCAGCACGCGAGCAGCGTCGCGGCCTGCAAGTCCATCTCGGAGTCGTCGATCGCGGACACGTCGTACACCACGGGCGCGTCGCGGCGCATCGGGTTGGTTGTCTGCCGCGCGAAGGTCTCGCCCAGGCGGCCGCCGCCCACCAGGCCGATGAGCGAGGCTTCGAGGTCCTCCGTGATGGCCTTGTACCGGGTGTCGTCGCCGCGATCGAGCGCGACCGCGCGCACCTCCGCCGGCCCCTCCTGGACGACGCGCAGGAGGTCCCCGAGGACAGGCACGCCGTCGTGGTGCTCGTCGAGCCACTTCAACGCCCGGTCGATGATCGTCTCCTCACGATCCGTCGGCGGAGCCGACCGGAGGATCGTGAGGAGTGCGGAGACCATCGTGTGTCGGCGGCCGTGAGCGTCGGCGAGCACCTGCGCCGCCTCTTTCTCGAATCCGGCCTCGCGCAGCCGCGCGGCGGCCTCCGTTGCCTCGCCCGGGTCGAGAATGTTCAAATACCCGCGGCCCCGGCCGAGGGTGATGACCTGCCCGCCCAACGCCTCGATGAGGTCGACGTAATCCGGCTTCAAGTCCCCCAGTACCAACGGCATGACGCCGTAGCCGGCGAGGCCCGTCGCCATCCGCCGGACGATGGTCGACTTGCCCAGACCCGGCTTGCCGAGCACGAACGCGCTCGGGTTGCTGATGAGCTTGGCGCGCTGGAACCACGAGATGGGATCGCAGCACAGCGTCGCACCCGTGTGGATGTGACGGCCGAGGGGGACGCCGACCATCGGCGTCCCCGTCCCGATCGCGAACGGCCACATGCCGCACACCTGCACCGTCGTGCCGCGCCACTCGGCAGCTTGCTGCACGTAGTTGGAGTAGCCGCGGCCACGGCCGAGCCAACCCCGCATCGTGGGCCGGAGCGGCCGCAGCTCGCGGGGCTTCTCGACCTTCTCGGCGGCGCGCTTCTCGCGGGCTCGCTTCGCGCTCACAGCTTCTCCCTCAGCTCAGCGGGGACCTTGATGTGCTTGGGCAGCACCAGGCCCAGCGGCAGCGCGGCGGCGAACGCGGAATCCTGCGACCCGTACACGGGCCGCAACCGGAGCCGCGCCGTCGCACCGAGATTGTCGACGGCCGCCCGCGCGTCCGCCTCTTTCGACAGGTCCGAGACCGTGGCGGTGACGAGGATGCCGAACTGAACGAGGCCGGCCCCGGACGCCTCCTCGCTCGCCGTCGCCTGCGCCGCGCGCACGGCGAGGCTGTCGCGCGCCGCCGGCTTGCTCGTGGCCGTCATCCGGAACTCCGCGGCGCGCAGGTCCGCCTCGACCATCGCCGCGGCGCGGGCTGCGTCGATGGGGCGGTAGAGGATCGTCACGCGCTTGCGGGCGATATCGCGGTGCGGGGCCAGCAGACGCGCGAGGACGCCGGACTGGACGTTCCCGCGCGGCGCGGAGGTCATCGCCCAGGTCACCGAGTACGCGGAATCGTGGCGGTAGCCGCCCCACGACGTCTGCGCAGCGGACGGGCCGACGTCCGGCCAAGTCAGCTCCGGTGTCTCCCCGGCGGCGCGTGCCTCGTCGATCAGGATCGCGGCCGCCGGGTCGTACGCGATGCGGATGGTCTCGCACAGCTCCTGCGCGGAGAGCGGGTGCGCGGCTCCGGCTCCGGTGGCCTGCAAGCCAGCGGTCAAGCCCGGCAGGCGCGCCGCGAGCTCGCGGCCCATCTCCTCGGGCGTGCGCTTCTTGCCGCCGGACCGGTTGGCCGCAGTAAACGTGACGGCGACGAACGCCTTCACTGTCGAGGAACCGGCCGGGTAGTGGTCGACGACCTCGCGCAGCATCTCGCGCGCGAACGCCGGGGCGTCCTCGTCGACGTTCGCCTGCACCTCACGGCGCAGGCGAGTGCCCGAGTCCGGGGCAGTCTCGATCGTGACCGACGCCGCCTCGACGCTGGGCTCGTCGCCCAGGTTCGCAAGCCAGTGGCCCCAGTCGGCCACCCACACATCGATCTGCTCCTGATCCACGAGCGCAGCGCCGTCGGGCTCGGTGCCGATGACGATGCTGTACGAACCCGTCGCAGGTGTGTACAGCATCGCGAACGGACGGCCGTAGCTGTCTGTGTGCTCGCTGAGCCGCGTGGGCGCGGCGAGGCCGGGGAGCTGGTACGTGCCCCAAAGAGCGCGCCCCAGAGGCCCGGAGCGGTAGATGTTCGTCCCGCGCGAGCGGGCGGACCACCAGGCGACGCGCGTTGCACCACGGCTGATGACGTTCTTGCCGTGTGAGTCCTTCGTGAGGACCGCGAGCATCACACCGGCAAGAACCAGGAAGACGATCACGCCCTGCAAGAGGCCGACCATCATCACGGTGAAGACCACGATGATGAGCCCGCCCAGGAGCATCACCGTGCCCACCGATCCGAGGCCGAGAATGCCCGGCGACGTCGGCCGCCGCCAGTTGCCGTAGGTCCGCGGACCTCTCGTGTTCATATCAACGGCTGCCATCAGGACCGCCCCCTTCACCAGTCGATTGCTCACCCAGGCTGCGGGCCGCGCCCGCGGCCGCCTGGCCGGCTTTCTTGCCTACTTCGAGTGCTGCGCCCGCAGCGAGGCCGATCGGACCCGCTGCGGCACCGGCGGCCGCAGCGCCGCCGCCGGCCGCCGCGCCGCCCGCTGCGGCACCGCCCCCGGCCGCGGGGGCGGCTGCCGCACCCGTCGACGCCGCGGGCGCGGCGGCGGGAGCCGGAGTCCCGCCCCCTCCTCCCGCTGGGGCGGGCGCGGGCGCGGCCGCCGGGGCTGGGCTGCCCCCGCCTTGGTTCCCCGAGGGACCCTGCGGACCCTGCGTGCCCGAGCCGGCCTGCCCGGAAGGACCAGATGACCCGCCCCCGCTGCCCGTCGCGAGACGGCCGACCGCGGCCGCGCCGCTGGGCAGAGCAGCGATCGCGCCAACGGCGAGAGCGCCGCCGGCCCCGCCGGCCATCGCTCCGACCATCGGCGTGACGAACCGCATCAGGGCCGGCATGGCGAACAGCGCGATCAACATCAGCATCAGCCCCGTGAGGACGGCCAGCAGTCCCGACCCGTCGTCCTGGAACACGTCTGTGCCGACGAGCTGGAAGGCAGCGGCATAGATGATCGCGGCGGCCGGCTTGTAGAGGATGAAAGCCGTCAGCCAGGCGATGCACTTGCGGAACCAACTCTTGCCCATCTCCGTGTTCGTGAACGAGGCCGACAGCGGCAATGCGCCCGTGAGGATCACGAGCATGCCGCCGCGGGCGACCATGAGCACGATCTGGAAAGCCGCCGACAGGATCGCGATGAGGCCGAGGATGATCACCAACAGCGCGCCGAGACTCCCCGTGGCCGGGTTGGTTGTGAGCGCAATGAGGCCGAGCATGTTCTCCCCGAAGCACGCTCCGTCACCGGCCACATCGCATTCCAGCGAACTGTCGATGATCCAGATCGCGAACGAGTCGGCGGCAGCCACGAGGAGGCCGACGATCGTCGTTCCGGCACCGGCGACGACGACGAGCGTGAACAGACTCTTGACGGTCTCCCGCCCAGGCTCCGCACGCTGTTCCCATGCCATCCGAGCGCCGCCGATGATGACGGACACGACCGCGGCCGCTCCCATGTACCACCAGAGCCCGGACTGAATGAACTCCACCGCTCCGTCGGCGTTGTTCGGCCCGGACGGCATGAATCCGGCTACGAGCGAGCCCGCGCCGGATATCAACACCACGGCCCCGAGGACCAGCCCGACGCGGCCTAGCGAGGCTATGCCTTCGCCGGCACGCATTCGGGTCGCGATGAGTGCGCCGAGAATGAACAGCGACACGATCGCCACCGCGAGACCAATCCAGGTCACGTAGCCGAGGACCGTCGTGATGTTCCCCGAGTTCTCGGCCGACGTTCCGGCCTCGATCGCGGACGTGCCGCCCGTCCCGGTCAGATTCGGCGTACCGATGTAGACCCACATCGTGCCGAGGGAGGCCATGGTCTTGCCGTACGCCTCCATGACCGCGTTCGCCATGTTCTCGATGGCATCCCCGACCGCCGACTCAGCCCAGTTGCCCAGGTTGCAGCCGACGTCGAACCAACCGCACTCATCTGCCATCCGTGCTCACTCCTCCCAGGTGACGTATCCCGACGTGTCGGGAATCTGCGCGATGCGCAGCGGGTTGCTCGCGTCCTGCGGGAGCAACTTCCAATCGCCGGCCTCCCACACGAGGTCGTAGACGGCGCTGGCGTAGGCGGTGTTTCCGGAACCCACTGCCCGCACCGCGACGTCGACGCGAGCAGTCTCGCCGTCGTACGCCAGCACCTTGAACCCGGCGATGTTCATGCGGGCCTCGGGCGGAGTGCCCGAGGTCACGTCGTCGACCAGCTCGTCCCGGTTGGGAGCATCTGCGGACAGGAAGTACTCCATCCACGCCCCGGCCGTGTCGGGCGACGAGCCCTGCACGCTTGCGTTCGCGGCCGCGAACACCGCGCCCTCGACCGAATGCTGGAAGCAGTAGCGCACGCCCTCCGGCGACGTCTCCGCCGGCCCGAACTCCTCGGAGGTCGGATAGGCCGTGACGTCCTGGAATTCCCACACCGCGTCAGGCGCTGTCGAGAGCGAGCCGGACAGCTCCTCGCCAGCAAGCCCGCACACACTCGCGCCGCCCGCGTCCGCCGAGGGCTCGGCGGACGGGGCGGCGCTTGTGTCGGACGTAGGCGAGGAACTGGGCTCGGGATCGCTGCGGGTCGCGTTCACGATCCCTATGACGATCCCGAGCACTGCGATGAGGCCGATCACGATCGCCGCGGCGATGAAGCCGGGCCGAGTGAACGGGCTGCGCTCCTCGTTGTCCTCAGTAGCCACGTTGCCCTCCGCTCAGGCCCCGGACAGGAAGCCGACGAGGGCAGCCGCGGCGGAGATGACGATGACGCCGGCGAGAGCCATGCCGATCTTGCCGACGTGCTCGCCTCCCTCGCCTCGACGCGACTGGATCGCCATCATCGCGCCTCCGGCGAAGATGCCCAGGATGCAGACCGCGAGGGCGACCCACTTGCCCCAGCCCATGATCGAGACGAAGCCGCTCGTGCCCGGCGGCTGCACGGGGCCGGGGTCGGGGAGCTGCATGGGGGTAGCGGCGATCACGTCGGTCGCCACCGTGACGACGCTAAGCAGCGTGCTCATCGGTTTTCCTTTCGGTAGTTGGTGCCGGCGGCACCGGGTCGGACAAGTGCGCTCAGCTCGTCGACGAGTCGACGAACCTCACGCGGAGCGTCGGGGAGAGCCACGGGCTCACCGAGACGCCAGGCTTCAATCCAGGGCAGACTCCACGTGCGCGGGACGCCGCCGCTGACGACCTGCGCGAAGTCGCGCAGCGGACGAGGCAGGCGGCCGGGCGCATCCGCAACCAGCACCAACCCCAGCACCTCGACGTGCGGGACCAGGCCCGCGGCCCATTGCGTCGCCGCCGCCTGAGCGGCCCGCAGCCCGCGCATATTGGACCGGGCCACGAGAACGACGCGCGCCGGGTCCGCGCCCGGCGTTCGCGGCCACCCATGGCTGGCGGCCGACCACTCCGGCACAAGTGCCGACAGGCTCGACTCGCCCGACCCGCCGTGCGCACCGAGGCACCACAGCTCGGCCCGCTGCGGGCGGTCGAACGTCGGAAGCTGGTCGACCCGATCGGGCGCAGGAACGCCACGCTGCGGGGTCGCTGGCCCTGTTGGCGACTTCACCGGACTCTCGGTCACTGCGGGCTCGATCGTCTCCGGCTCGGCCGGGCGCGAGAGCCACGGGTTGCTGCCATCGCTCACGACGTCACCACCCCCCTCAATAATGGTGTGCGTAGTTATCTACACCACGATTCTAGTCGTGGGGGGCGACTAAGACAAGAGAGGAGGAGACAGAGTGTTTCCGTATGAGAGCTGGCGACAGAGTATCGCAGCGTATAACATGGTCGCATGCGGATCGCGGCGCGGGTGCTTCCTGTGACCGACGGCCTCGACACCCTGTTCGAGGGCCGGCGGCCCACACTGACCGCGCCGGAAGTCGCCGAAATCCTGGGAATCACGAAGCAGGGCGTCTATCACTGGCTCCGCGACGGCACGATCCCCGGCTACAAGGTCGGCTCGACGTGGTTCATCATCACCGCCGAGCTGAAAGAGACGCTGCGCCAGGGCGCGAACGTCCCCCGAGCCGGCGGGCCGACGCCGGCACACGACGAGGAGCATGAGGAGGGCTGAGGATGCGCAAGCACGCAATCGGAGCAGGCATCGCCGTCATCGCGGCGATCGCTCTGGCCGGCTGCACCGGCCAGAGCGAGCCCGAACCAACCCCCACGCCCTTCAGCACCGCCGGCCCGTACCTCCCGGACAGCATCAAGTCCATGACGCCGGCACCGAACCCGTCGGACGTGCCGCCCGACGACGGAGTGACGCCGGGCTATCACGAAGCACCGGAGTGGGACGAGGAGTCCCGGCAGGCGGCAACCGACGCCGCGGTGAAGGCCATGACAGCCTTCGCGCGACCGTCGCTTGACTACGACACCTGGTGGGCGGAGCTCGAACCCCTCCTCACCGTCCAGGCGGCGCAGGACTACGCGTACGTCGATCCGGCCGCGGTGCCCGCCAGCTCCGTCACCGGGCCGGGCGTCATCGTCGACGACACCAGCGCGTACCTCGCCCGCGTCGAGGTGCCGACAGATGCCGGCACCTACACGATCATCGTCTCGCGCGCAGATGCCGGCTCACCGTGGCTCGTAAGCCGATTCACCCCGCCGGAGGAGGAGAACTAGTCATGTCGGAGCGCAGAACAGGAACGGTGCTCGGCCTCGCTGCCGTGCCCCTTGCCGTCGTCGGCATGGTGTTCAGCATCGTCCTGTTCGGCGGCACCAACGACGCGGCCGTGTGCAACCCAGCGCCCGGCTCCGGCAGCAGCGTCACCATCGACCCGGAGACCGTGCCCGACACGGAGATCTCCGGCTACGGCCACGAGCAGCTCGTCAATGCCGCCTACATCATGCAGGCCGGCAAAGACCTCGGCCTCGGGGTCCGGGACCAGACCATCGGCGTCATGACCGCGATGGGTGAGTCCAGCCTGCGTGTCATCGACTACGGCGATGCCGTCGGCCCGGACTCCCGCGGCCTGTTCCAGCAGCGCGATAACGGAGCGTGGGGGTCCTACGAGGACCGCATGGACCCCTACATCTCCTCCACCAACTACTTCAACGTCTTGATGACGATCGAGGATCGCGACAACCTCGCGCCCACGATCGTCGCCCACAGGGTGCAGCGCAACGCCGACCCCTACCACTACGAACGGTACTGGGATGCCGCCGTTGCCGTCGTCGAAGGCCTGTCCGGCGTCGACACCGGGCTCAACCCCGGCAACGGCGGAAACACATGCTCGGGCGGTAACACCGTGCCCGGCGAGGTCAACCCGTTGGGCTGGGCCTCCCCGCACGCTGGGCCGCTCACCAGCCCGTACGGGTGGCGCATCCACCCAATCACCCACGAGCGGAAGTTCCACTACGGCGTCGACCTGGCCCCGGGCTGTGGCGAACCGATCTGGTCGGTGAACGACGGCGTGGTGATCGACCGCGGGTTCGACAGCGGCGGCAACGGCTACCTGACCATCGACCACGGCGGCGGCGTCACCACCCGCTACCTCCACATGTACGACAGCGGCATGTTCGTCAACGTCGGTGACGCGGTGAAGGGCGGCCAAGAGATTGCGGAGGAAGGTTCCAGCGGTCAGTCGACCGGCTGCCACCTCCATTTCGAGGTCCTGGTCAACGGAGAGAACGTCGACCCCGCCGAGTTCATGGCTGAGGTCGGCATCACGCTTGGATAGAAGGAGAACGTCATGAGCAGCACCAGCACACAGGCCGCCACATGGCCGCGCGTCGAGGCGACCGTGAACGCCGACGGCACCGCGGAGGTCAGCATCGGCGGCACGGTCCACCCGATCGAGGCCGAGGCGCTGCCCGAGGCGCGAACGCAGATCGTCGCGCTCGTCGCCGCCAAAGCAGGCCAGCTCGGACGCCCGTTGCGCGCCCTGATGAGCGACCCCGACGGAGAGTGGCCGCTCATCATCCACCCCGACGGCACGACGGCCGTCGACGAGGAACCCCCGGCGCGCACCCGCAGCCGAGAAGCCGACGCCCCCACGTCGACGGCACTCGCTCCGCAGCCGCCGGTCGAGGAGCCGGCCCCGGAGGCTGCGTCGTCCGCTCCCCCGGTGCACCGCGCCGAGGGGTGGGTGCGCTCAGCCGAGGAGCAGGCGGCCGAGGAGGCCGAGACCCCCGCAGCCGGCGAGAGCCCCGCAGCGTTCAGCTCGCGCCGCGAACGCCGGCAGTCGTTCCTCCTGCAAGAGCAGGTGGAGAAGCCGGCCACCCAGGGGTGGCGCGGTGCCGTCACCCGTGCAGGCATCCGCATGTCGCCCAGCGCGGCCGAGCGCGCCGAGCGAGCCGACGTGCGCGCCGTCTCGCAGCACTGGCCCGGCCCCCGCACCATCGCCATCGTGAACGCGAAGGGCGGCGCATCAAAGACACCGACGACGATCCTCCTCTCCGCCACGTTCGCTCGCCACGGCGGGGCCGGCGTCCTCGCATGGGACAACAATCAGACGCGCGGCACGCTCGGATGGCGCACCGAACAGGGGCCGCACGACGCCACGCTTCTCGAGCTGCTGCCCGAGGCCGGCCGGCTCCTGAGCACGGACGCCCAGTCCGCAGACCTCACGCGCTTCGTGCACCACCAGACTGCCGACCGCTTCGACGTGCTGCGCTCCAAGCCCGCCGTCCTGGCCAGTGAGCAGCGCATCACCGCCGAGGACGTCGACAACGTGCACGCCGTCGCCGCCAAGTACTACCGGCTCATCATCATCGACAGCGGCAACGATGAGACCGACCCGCTGTGGTTGCGCATGATCGACCACACCGACCAGCTCGTGCTCGCCACCACCACCCGCGCGGATCACGCGGAAGCGGGCGCGCTCCTGCTGGAAAGCCTGGCCGACCGCGACGAGCGCTCCGCGCGCCTCGCGGCGAACGCGGTCGCGATCGTCAACCAGGCGGACCCCAAGGCGACGGCCGCCGACGTGCGGCGCGTGGCCGACGGCTACGCGGCCTTTGTCCGCGAGGCCGTCACCATCCCGCACGATCCCGCCATCGTCGACGGGCTCGTGTCCTACGACGCGCTGCGGCCTACCACCCGTCGCGCGTGGCTCGCGGCCGGCGCAGCGGTCGCACGGGGGCTGTGAGCGAGACGCAGGCCGTCCGTCAGCCGGAGCGGGTGGCGGACTGGCCGCGGATCGCAGCCACCGTTCGCACCGACGGCACCGGGAGCCTTACCGTGAACGGCACTGAGCGGCCGTGCGCGGCGGCGGGCGTCGATGAGCTGCGCACCGGAATGATCGCCCGGTGCGCAGCAATCGCCGCTCGCCTGCACCGGCCCGTGCGCCTCGTCGTCACCGATCTGGCGCAGACCTGGACGCTCGCCGTCCGGCCAGAGGGCATCGTCCAGCTCGTCGACGAGGCCGGGCGCATTGCCTCAGCCCACGGCCTCGCCGCCCACGAAGGCCGATGCCGACGATGCCTGCGCCTGCAACCCGTCACCGCGCAGCGCTGCGAGCAGTGCGGCGTCGACGAGCCCCACCGGGTCGAGGCCGACCCGTTCCGCGCCGAGGCGGTCGTACGCGACGCCCCGCAGCAGTGACGCTCGGCGTGTCACGCTCGCAAATAGCTAGCGCTAGCACTATCGTCAGTGCCATGTCTCCACGACTTCCACGCGGCACACGGGTCAGCCCCGTGACTGCGGGCTGGAAGATCGAGGAGACCACGCGCGACCGCTTCAACGCGATCGCCGCCCACAACGGCATCTCGGCCGGCGCGCTCCTCGACCAGCTCGTGGAGTACATGCCGCTGGACGAGCGTGGACGGCCCGTGTGGCTGCCCCCGCAACCACCGAAGGACGGGGAGCTGCCTATCGACGGCCCGTGAAATCAGAGAACCCCCGCCCTTGGCGGGGCGGGGGTTCGAAGCTGAGTGCCTGATCTGATCTGAGTTTGGCGACTGGGTTCAGATCGAGGCGATGTGAGGAGGAACCGGCTGGGCGGCCGGGGCCTCGTTGTACCTATCTCACCGAAAGGTTGCTGCCATCATACGCGCTGATCTGCAAGACGGCCACAGCGATGCTGGCGCGTCGTGGGCGCTCACCGCCGCGGTGAGCCCCCGGCCGAACGTGCGCGTCGCAGCCGTCGACGCCTACGGCGTCGTCGTCAACGAGTACACCGGCCACCGCCGCGTAACCAGCACCGAGCCAGACCGCCCGTGGGCGGTCTACCTCGCAGGCGTCGACGGCCGATTCCGGCTCCTCGCCTTCGACCTCGACGCCAAGAGCCCCGGCGCGACCGAGGCCGCCGCCCGCGACGCGGACGTGATCGCCGGCCTGCTCGTCGACGCCGGGCTAGAGCCCGTCGTCTGCCAGTCCGGCCCTGCCGGCGGCCGCCACGTCTGGGCCAGCTTGGCCGAGCCTGTCGACGCCGGCACCGTGGCCACTGTGGCGCGCCTGGCGCGCCACCTCTGCCCCACGCTCGACCTCTCCCCCCTCAGCAACCCCGCCACCGGCTGCGTGCGGCCGCCCGGCGCACCACACCGCGCCGGCGGCCGGTCCACGATCCTGAGCGGTGAGCTGCGCGCACTCACGCAGCCGAAGGGCACCGCAGCGCAGGTGCACGCCCTGGCCGAGCGCCTGGCCCGGCTCGTCGACGACGCCGAGCCCGCCCACGCACACGACCCGCGAAAGCCCCTCCCACTCGACGAGCACAGCCGCCTGTTCCTGCCCGGCCCGCGCCGCGAGCTGCCCGCCAACAGCGCGGCCGCGCTGCGCGAGGACGCCGCCTCCGGAGACGCCTCTGCCGTCCTCTGGCGCGTGCTCATCGGAGCAGCCTCTGCCCGCTGGCGTCACGCCGACGTCGCCGCGCTCGTCGACAGCGCCCCCGGCCTCGAACACGTGCGCACCTACCGCGACCGCGGACAGCGCCGGCCCCGCAGCCGCGTTGACGCAGCCCGGACCCTCCGCCGGCAGTGGGACAAAGCGGTCAAGCACGTTGCCGGCACCGCGCGCCAGATCGGGGACGATCCCACTTTCGACGCCCGCGCCGACGTGATCGCCACCCACGTGCGCGCGCTCCAGCAGCGCGCCGACGCGGCCGCCGGCCGCTGGACTCGCGGCGGCGGTCCCGCCGACCGTCGCATCCTCGACGCGCTCTGCACCCTCGCTCTACAGGCCCTCAGCGCCTCTGTGGAGGCCGATACCCGCCGCCTGGCCCTCCTGGTCGGGGTCGGTCGCGAAACGGCGCGTACGGCCCTCCTACGGCTCGCGGATGACGGATGGATCGCGCAGCAGCGCCCCGCAGAAGGACCCCGCGCTGCGCACTGGACGATCGACCCCACCGAAGTTATCCCCAGCTCCCTCGTCGAGAGTCGGGCACAAGCGGACCCGCGCCCCGCAGGGGCCGGGGCCGCAGAACGAACCTCCCTCCTCGCAAGCCTCACCACACGCTTGACAGATGCCGCGCACGATCTGTTCACGCTGGGACCCGGGCTCGGGCACCTCGCCGGCTACGCCTACGCCCACTGCACCCCCACGCCTCAGAACGCCGTCGACCTCGCTCGATCGCTCGGAGCATCCGTCGCCCAAGCCACCCGCACACTCGACCGGCTCACGTCGGCCGGCGTACTCGTGCACACCCGGGACGGCTGGCGCAGGACGGCGACCGATCGGCGTCGAGCCGCGGCCGTTCGACGCGGCGTCGACGGACGCCTGGCCGATCGCGCCCGCCGCTACGCCGTCGAGCGCGAGCTGTGGGCGTGGTGGCAGGCCGAGAACACGTGGATGCACGCGCCGCAGCGCACCAGCTCGAAGCGCCGGCCGGGCCGCGGACAGCTCGCGCTCCTTCCCGACGACGGCACACACGCCTACGGCCCGCACCCGCGTCGAGCGGACGGGCGGCTGGACTGGCGCGAGGCGCGACGCATCGTCGAGGACGAACGCGGCGGAATCGCCCAGCGTCGGCCGCGATCCGACGCCGCCGACGGCGACGTATGGGCCGCGGAGGCGACCATCGTCGCCGTGCTCGGCGCGCGCCGAATCGCCTGACACACCACGCGCGTTGCACGAGGGTGCCGTGCGTCCACACGTGGACGGCTGACGGAGCACCCGCCCACCTGATGGACGACGACACGACGACTCCCCGCCCCCAATGTGCACAGCCCAGCTATCGCCGGGCTGGCCTGCACACAGTGGGGACGGCCGAGGCGCGATCCCGGTCGGCCGATGGCCTCCCCCCGCGAGAGCTGCGCCCTCGCGCTCCGCGTGCGTCCCTCCGGGCCGCGATCGACGGCCGCAAGCGGCCGGCTGTAGGTGCTGCGCACCGTCTTTTCGCCGTGAAGCCTTCGGCAGCATACGGTCGGCCAGCCTCCGCGCAACCCTTTCGGTCGGCCGCGCACGAAAATTCGCTCCTCCGCTGCGCTCCCCCGCGATTTTTCGGCCCGTCTCTCCCTGCAGGGTTGCACTCCGGCAGTCCTCCCTAGCGGCACTGATCGTGCCTTCACGGCAAAAAAACGTGGAGGGGGTAGGGAACCGGCCCTAACAGTACTAATACCGTCGGAGGTAGTGAGATGGTCCGCAAGGTCAAGAATGCCAAGAGCCCCGAGGAGCGTCGCGCCGAGGCCGAGGCCCTGCACGAGACGATCGCGGCGCAGGTCGAGGCGCTGCGGGACTCCGAGCAGTGGACGCGGTTCCTGCGGTTCGCACAGTCGTTCCACCGCTACAGCCTGGGGAACCTCCTGCTGATCTTCGCCCAGTGCCCCGAGGCGACCCACGTCGCCGGCTACCGCACGTGGCAGAAGCTCGGACGCCAGGTCCGCAAGGGAGAGCGTGGCATCCGCATCTTCGGCGGCCGCGAGGTCACCGAGACGGTCGAGGACGACAAGACCGGCGAAGAGAAGGAACAGCGCCGTACGCGGTTCTTTCCCGTGTCCGTGTTCGACATGAGCCAGACCGACCCCATCGACCCCGAGGCCGACGACCCGAGCGAGATCGTGCACAAGCTGACCGGCGACGACCCCGCAGGCATCTTCGAGGCCGTGGCCGACTACCTCACCGGCAAGGGCTGGACCGTCACCCGCGAGCCGATCCCCGGAAC
>NZ_JBSHGQ010000046.1:0-27658 GCF_053617895.1 Microbacterium sp. NPDC055683
GCAGCCGCCGAACGCGGTCGCGGACGAGGTGACGGTGCACGCGGGGGACGTGGTGACGGTCCTGCGTATCGTCGGACCGGACCGGCGCGAGAGGGGCCGGCCAGGAGACGAAGGAGTCGACATGGCACAGGACGGCACACGGCGCACGGCGGAGCTCCCGCCCGTCGCCGTCGACGGACGACCGCGGTGGACACCGCTGCGGATCGCGGTCTGGGCGGCGATCGCCCTCCTCGGCGGCGTCGCGTGGACGATGCTCGCGATCGTGCGGGGCGAGACGGTGAACGCCATCTGGTTCGTGTTCGCCGCGGTGTGCACCTACCTCGTGTTCTACCGGTTCTACGCGCGGTACATCGAGCGCCGGATCGTGCAGCCCGACGATCGCCGCGCGACGCCCGCCGAGTACCGGGCCGACGGCCGTGACTACGTCGCCACGGACAGGGTCGTGCTCTTCGGGCACCACTTCGCGGCGATCGCCGGCGCCGGGCCGCTCGTGGGGCCCGTCCTCGCGGCGCAGATGGGGTACCTGCCCGGCACGATCTGGATCATCGTCGGCGTCGTGCTCGCGGGCGCGGTCCAGGACTACCTCGTGATGTTCTTCTCGATGCGCAGGGGAGGCCGCTCGCTCGGCCAGATGGCGAAGGACGAGCTCGGCCGCTTCGGCGGCGCCGCGGCCATCCTCGCGACCCTCCTCATCATGATCATCATCACCGCCATCCTCGCCCTCATCGTCGTGAACGCGCTCGGCGAGAGCCCCTGGGGCGTGTTCTCGGTGGCCATGACCATCCCGATCGCGCTCTTCATGGGGGCGTACCTCCGCTGGATCCGCCCCGGCCGCATCCTCGAGGTCTCGCTCACCGGCTTCGTGCTTCTGCTCGCCGCCATCGTGGGCGGCGGGATGGTGGCGGGCACCGAGTGGGGTCAGGCGGTCTTCCACCTCGACCGCGTCACGGTCGCCGTCGCCATCATCGTGTACGGGTTCGTCGCGGCCGTGCTGCCGGTCTGGCTGCTGCTCGCGCCGCGCGACTACCTGTCGACCTTCATGAAGGTCGGGGTGATCGTCGCCCTCGCCGTCGCGATCGTCTTCGTGCGCCCCGAGATCGAGGTGCCCGCGTTCAGCGAGTTCGCCGGCGGCGAGACGGGACCGGTGTGGAGCGGCCCGCTCTTCCCCTTCCTCTTCGTCACGATCGCGTGCGGGGCGCTGTCGGGTTTCCACGCGCTCATCGCCTCGGGCACGACGCCGAAGATGGTGGAGAAGGAGAAGCAGACGCGCTTCATCGGCTACGGCGGCATGCTCATGGAGTCGTTCGTGGCCGTCATGGCTCTCGTCGCGGCCGTGTCGATCGACCGCGGCATCTACTTCGCCATGAACTCGTCGGCCGCCGCGACCCTCGGCACCGTCGAGGGAGCGGTCGCCTGGGTGAACGGTCTCGGCCTCGCCGGCGTCTCGCTCACCCCCGACGCGCTCACGACGATGGCGCAGCTCGTCGGCGAGGAGTCGATCGTCTCGCGCACGGGCGGCGCCCCGACGCTCGCCGTCGGCCTCGCCCTCATCATGGGGCAGTGGATCGGCGGCACCGCCATGATGTCGTTCTGGTACCACTTCGCGATCATGTTCGAGGCGCTCTTCATCCTCACCGCCGTCGATGCCGGCACGCGCGTGGCCCGCTTCATGCTGCAGGACTCGATCGGCAACATCGTCCCCCGGTTTCGCGACACCTCGTGGCGTCCGGGCGTGTGGATCTGCACCGCCGTCATGGTCGCGGGATGGGGGGCCGTGCTGCTCATGGGCGTCACGGATCCGCTGGGCGGCATCAACACCCTCTTCCCGCTGTTCGGCATCGCCAACCAGCTTCTCGCGGCGATCGCGCTCGCGGTCGTGCTGACGATCGTCGCGCGGCGTCGCACGTTCGGCTCGCTCTGGATCGTGGCGCTCCCGCTCGCCTTCGTCACGGTGGTGACGACGACGGCGTCGCTGCACAAGATCTTCTCGGGGGTGCCCGCGGTCGGCTACTGGGCGCAGCACGCGGCGTTCCGCGAGGCGCTCGCGGCGGGGGAGACCTCGTTCGGCACGGCGACGTCGGTGGCGGCCATGGAAGCCGTGGTGCGCAACACGGCCGTGCAGGGCACGCTGTCGATCGTGTTCCTCGTGCTCACGCTCGTCGTGCTCGTCACGGCCGTCGTGCGCGTCGTGCAGGCGTTCCGCTCCGTCGAGCCGATCGACCATGAGGATGCGCCGGTGCCCTCGCGGCGGTTCGCTCCGGCCGGGCTGCTCCCGACACGCGAGGAGCGGGCGCTCCAGCGGGAGTGGGACGCGCTCCCCGACGACCGCAAGCCCGTCAGGGGGCACTGATGCGCACCCTGTGGAGCATCGCCGTGCGGTTCCTGTCGGGCATGACGGGGCAGGGGCGGTACCCGGCCTATCTCGCGCACGAGCGGGCGCACCACCCCGACAGAGAGCCCCTCGACGAGCGCGCGTTCTGGCGGCTCGTGCACCGAGAGCAGGGCGCCGCCCCCGACGGGCGCTGCTGCTGAGAGCCGCGAGGGGCACGACCGGTCCACCGGCCGTGCCCCTCGCGCTGTCCGCGTGCGGATCAGGCGTCGGGGGTCGCCGCCTCGTCGGCGTCGCCCGAGCGCGAGCGGCGGGCGAGGAACGCGGTGCCGGCCGCCGCCAGGGCCCCTGCCCCGGCGAGGAGCGCGCCGACGACGCCGCCGCCGGTCGGTGCGAGCGGCGCCGACGGGTCGGCCGGCGTCGCGGAGGGAGACGGCGACGCCGGGACCACGGGAGCGGGCGTGGGCGTGGGCGTGGCGCTCGCCGTGGGGGAGGGCGTGGGCGTTGCGGTCGGCGTCGGCGTCGGCGTCGCCGTCTCGGACGGCGCGGGGGTCGGCGCGGGCGCCGCCACGGGCAGCACCTGCACGACGGTCGGGCGCGGGATGCCCGTGTAGCCGCCGCCGACGCCGGCGAGCGGCGCCGCCTTCCACGCGTCGGGGAACACCGAGGTGGGTGCCTCGAAGGTGCCGTCCTCGCCCGGGTGCTGCACAGAGACGAACACGTGCCACTCGTCGTCGTGCACGACCGGTCCGCACGTCTCGGCTTCGGCGGGGACGGAGAGGAACTGCTCGACGCGCCCGCGCTCGGGGCCCTCGAGGGTCACGCGGAACAGCCCGTCGTTGTAGCCGATGCTCGACGGCGCGCCGTCCGTGGAGATCCAGAGGTTGCCCGCCGTGTCGAAGGCGAGGTTGTCGGGGCAGGACATGGGCGACACCTGGTCGACGGGGAAGCCGGAGAAGTACGCCGTCGTGTTCTGCGCGGGATCGCCCGCGACGAGGAGGAGAGTCCACGTGAACGTCGTCGAGGTCTGGTCGCCGGCGTCCTCCGTGATCTCGACGATGTGGCCGTCGCGGTTCTCCGTGCGGGGGTTGGTCTCGTCGGCGACGTCCTTGCCCTCCGTCCCGCGGTCGCTGTTGTTCGTGCACGCGACGTAGACCTTGCCGGTGAGGAGGTTGGGCTGCACGTCCTCCGGCCGGTCCATCTTCGTCGCGCCGACGGCGTCGGCCGCGAGGCGCGTGTAGACGAGCACCTCCTCGACGCTCATGCCGTCCACCGCGGAGGCGCCGCCGACGACGAGCGGGAGCCACTCGCCCGTGCCGCCGAAGCCGCCGTCGGAGGGAAGCGCGCCGGAGCCGTCGATCTCGGGCGCGGGGGAGTCGCCCGTGAAGCGGGCGACGTAGAGGTCGCCGTTCTCGAGCAGCGTCATGTTGTGCGCGCGGTCGCCCTCGACGAACGCGTCGCGCGAGACGAACTTGTAGAGGTAGTCGAAGCGCTCGTCGTCTCCCGTGTAGGCGACGACCTTGCCGTTCGCCGCGACGATGACGTTCGCGCCCTCGTGCTTGAGACGACCGAGCGACGTGTGCTTGCGCGGCGTCGACGCGGGGTCTGTCGGGTCGATCTCGACGATCCAGCCGAAGCGGTTGACCTCGTTCTCGTAGCCGGGCGTGCGGGCGTCGAAGCGGGGGTCGACGTTCTCCCAGCCGCGCGCGGTCTCGGCGTCTCCGAGGCCGTAGCGCTGGTCGGTCTCGGAGACGCCGGCCGAGCGGAAGTACCCGTTGAAGTTCTCCTCGCCCGAGAGGATCGTGCCCCACGGCGTGGTGCCACCCGAGCAGTTCCCGAAGGTGCCGCGGGGGGAGGTTCCCGCCGCGTCGTCGACGGTGCGCAGGAGCGGGCTTCCGGCTGCGGGACCGGTGAACGCGTACACCGTGTCGTCGAGGAATCGGCGGTTGAGGGGCGCTCCGACGACGGGGGTCCACGGCGCCGTCTCGCTCGCGCGCTCCAGCTCGACGACGCTCAGGCCGTGGGCCTTCATGCCGACGCGGCGCACGCGGTCGAGGTCGCCCTCGAGCTGCGCGGCGGGCACCATGATGTTCTCGTTGGTGTACTCGTGGTTCACGAACAGGATGGCCGTCGTCGCCGACGTGCGGATGATGTCGGTGTAGTCGACGTTGTACCCGAACTGGCGGGCCTGGGCCTCGGGGGTCTGGTTCTGCACGTCGAACGCGGGGCTGTCGCCGAAGAGGGGGTCGCCCCAGCGGATGATCGGCGTCCAGTCGAAGCCCTCGGGGACGACGAAGCTGTCGACCGTGTAGGGCACGGGGTCGATCGATGTGAAGCCGAACGCGCCCGTCTCGCCGACGGCGGTGCCGGCGATCCCGGTGGCGGCGTCGGCGCGGCCGGCGAGCGCGGGGGCGAGGACGAGGGCGGCGGCGCCCGCCGTCCCGAAGCCGAGGAGCGCCCGGCGCGACATCTGCGCGCTGACGATGTCGCGGAAGTAGCTGTTGGAGGACGTGTTGCACACGCCCTGGGTGCAGGCGTTCGCGCACTTCAGGTGGCACGTCACGGCGCTGCGCTTGCCCTTGACGTGCTGCGCCATGGGGAGGGTCGTGAGACCGAGGTTGATGACCATTGGGGGCTCCAGGAGAGGGGACGTGCCTCATCGGCCGGGCTCGGATCGCCCGCCCTGTCAGCCCAGCGACACGAGGTGTCCGGAAGGTGACATCCGCTCGAACGGCGCATGACGACCCGGGCAGTCTCGGAGCGCAGAACGGCCCGGAGCGCGGAAGGGCCCGGAGCACGCGCTGTGCTCCGGGCCCTTCCGATGCGGTGTCAGCCCGCGTGCGTCATCGAGAGCAGGTCGAGCTTCTCGTCGAGCTGCGCCTCCGTGATCTCGCCGCGCTCGACGTAGCCGAGGTCGATGACCGCTTCGCGCACGGTGACGCCCTTCGCGACGGCGTGCTTGGCGATCTTCGCCGCTGCCTCGTAGCCGATGACCTTGTTGAGGGGCGTCACGATCGACGGCGACATCCCGGCGAAGGCGGCCGCGCGATCGACGTTCGCCTCGAGGCCTGAGACGGTCTTGTCGGCGAGCACGCGCGAGGCGTTCGCGAGCAGGCGGATCGACTCCAGCAGGGCCGTCCCCATCACGGGGATGGCGACGTTGAGCTCGAAGGCGCCCGAGGCGCCCGCCCATGCGATGGTCGCGTCGTTGCCGATGACGCGCGCGCTGACCATGAGCACGGCCTCGGGCACGACGGGGTTGACCTTGCCCGGCATGATCGACGATCCCGGCTGCAGGTCGGGGATGTGTAGCTCGCCGAGTCCGGTGTTGGGGCCGGAGCCCATCCAGCGCAGATCGTTGTTGATCTTCGTGAGCGACACCGCGATCGTGCGGAGCGCCCCGGAGGCCTCGACGAGGCCGTCGCGGTTCGCCTGCGCCTCGAAGTGGTCCAGCGCCTCGGTGATGGGCAGGCCCGTCTCCTCGGCGAGCAGGGCGATGACCTTCTGCGGGAATCCGAGCGGCGTGTTGATGCCCGTGCCGACGGCGGTGCCGCCGAGGGGCACCTCGGCGACGCGCGGCAGCGACGCCTGGACGCGCTCGATCCCGAGGCGGATCTGGCGCGCGTAGCCGCCGAACTCCTGGCCGAGCGTCACGGGAGTCGCGTCCATCAGGTGGGTGCGCCCCGACTTCACGACGCTCTTCCAGGCCTCCGCCTTGTCCTCGAACGCCGTCGCGAGGTGGTCGAGCGCAGGAACGAGGTCGGCGATGAGCGCCTCGGTGACCGCGACGTGCACGGAGGTGGGGAAGACGTCGTTGGACGACTGCGAGGCGTTGACGTGGTCGTTCGGATGCACGGGCGCGCCGAGCTTCTCGGTCGCGAGCGTCGAGAGCACCTCGTTCATGTTCATGTTCGACGACGTGCCGGAGCCGGTCTGGTACGTGTCGACGGGGAACTGGTCGTCGTGCGCGCCCGTGACAACGTCGTCCGCCGCGGCGGCGATGGCGTCGGCGATGGCGGCATCGAGCGTGCCGAGCTCCTTGTTCGCCAGGGCGGCCGCCTTCTTGATCCGCGCGAGCGCGGCGATCTGACGCGACTCCAGGCCCTTTCCGGAGATCGGGAAGTTCTCCACCGCGCGCTGGGTCTGCGCGCGGTAGAGCGCGTTCACGGGAACGCGCACCTCGCCCATGGTGTCGTGCTCGATGCGGTACTCGACTTCGGTCACTGACCTCTCCCTCCGGTTCAGGCGGCCGCGTCCGTCGCGGTGCCCAGGACGACGTCGGGCACGGCCGTGCCCTCCGCGAGACGGTAGTTCGCGCCCACGATCCCGAGACGGCCCTCGGCGACGGCCGTCGAGATGAGCTCGGACGACTGCAGGATGGCCGTGATCGTCTCGCGCAGGTGGAGACGGCCGACGAGCTCGGCGTCGACCGACTCCGGCGTCGCACCCGGGGTCTCCCGGAACGCCGCGTGGACGGCGGGGACGATGGGCGAGATCTGCCGCCAGATGTGGGGCGGCAGGGCGGGGGCGTCCAGTCGCGTGCTGTCGATCGCGGCGCGCACGGCGCCGCACGCGTCGTGTCCGAGCACGACGAGCAGGGGGACCTTCAGCACCTCGACGGCGTACTCGAGCGAGCCGATGATCGACTCGCCGGGCACCTGGCCGGCGTTGCGGACGGCGAACAGGTCGCCGAGCCCGAGGTCGAAGATGATCTCGGCCGACAGGCGGGAGTCCGAGCATCCGAACAGGGCAGCGATGGGGGTCTGCCCGCTCGCGAGGTCGGCGCGCCGCTGGACGTCCTGGTGGGGGTGGGCGGGGGTGCCCGCCACGAAGCGCTCGTTGCCCGCGCGCATCTGCTCCCAGGCCTGGGCGGGGGTGATCTGCTCCGTCATTCCGTGGTCCCTTCGTCCGTTCCGGTCGTCTCGGCGAGCTGGCCGCTCAGCGAGGCTGCGAGTTCCGCCGTCTTCTCCGCGGACGACGAGCCGTAGAGCAGCACGTGATCCGCGCCCGCCTGCAGGCCGAGCGCATAGGAGATGTTGGCGTGGTCGGCCGCGTTCGAGATCTCGTAGACGTCCCAGGTGATGCCGTCGACGTCGACGGTGCCGGTGGGCGCCGCGCCGTCGAGCCGCTGGGCGGCCCACGTCGCGTCGGCGCCGAACGCCTGCGTGAAGCGGAGGAAGTCGGGGCCCGTCGTGCCGTACGTCACGTTCCACGTGTCGACGGCGCCGCTCTCGAACCGCGCGAGGTTGACGGTCCAGCCCTCTGGCGTCTCCGGCACGACGACGGGGCCCGTCACGGTCGAGGCGACGGAGGCCGCCACCTCGGCGACGTCGATCTCGGCGCGCTCCGGCGCGGACCCGCGGGGAACGCCCCACACGATGACGACGACGATCGCGAGGGAGACGAGAAGGGCGACGATGAGGTTGCGGAAGGTCTGGCTCCCGCGGTAGTTGCGCGACGACTCCGCCTTGCGGGCCGCCGTCTCCTCCGGTGTCTCGGGGCGGCCGAGGTGCGCGACGACGCGCGGCTCGCCGGCCATCAGGCGCCGCCCTCGGCGGCCTGCTCGCGGGCGGCGTCGAGACGGCGCTTGGCTCCCGCCAGCCAGTCCTCGCAGCGGCGTGCGAGAGCCTCGCCGCGCTCCCAGAGGGCGAGGGAGTGCTCGAGCGTGGGCGCACCCTGCTCGAGCTCGGCGACGACGCGGACGAGCTCGTCTCTGGCCTGCTCGAAGGAGAGGGAGGCGATGTCGGCGGGCGGTGCCTGTTCGGTCATAGCGCTTCCATCCTACGAGGACGCGGGGCGCGCGCCCGCCGCGCCCTCGGACACGGCCGTGACGGATCCCCTCTCCAGGGTGATCCGCAGGCGGCTGCCGGCCGGGGCGTCGGCGGCCTCGCGCAGCACGGCGCCGTCGGCGCCCTGCACGATCGCGTAGCCGCGGGCGAGCGTCGCCTCCGGCGAGAGGGCGCGCAGGGATGCGCGCAGCTCCGCCGTCCGGCGGCCCGCGTCCTCCAGCCCCCGGGAGGCGATGTCGCGTCCTCGCGCCGCGAGGAGGAGCACCTCCTGTGCGCGCTGCTCGACGGCCCGCTCGGGGGAGCGGAGCACGGGGCGGGAGCGGAGGTGCTCGAGCTGGGAGATGTCGTGCTGGACCCTCTGCTGCAGCCGCCCCGTCAGCCGCGCGCGCAGCTGCAGCACGAGGGCGCGCTGCTCGCCCACGTCGGGGACGACGCGCTTGGCCGCGTCGGTCGGCGTCGATGCGCGCAGGTCGGCGACGTCGTCGAGCAGCGGGCGGTCGTTCTCATGCCCGATGGCGCTGACGACCGGCGTGCGCGCGGCCGCCACGGCGCGCAGGAGGCGCTCGTCGCTGAAGCCGAGGAGCGTCTGCGGATCGCCGCCGCCGCGGGCGATCACGATGACGTCGATCTCGGGGTCGGCGTCGAGCTGCGCGAGCGCGGCGAGGATCTCGGGGACGCTCCGCTCGCCCTGCACGGCGGCGTACGCCGTGCGGATGCGCACGCGCGGCCATCGCAGCTCGGCGTTGCGCAGGACGTCCTTCTCCGCGTCCGAGCGCTCGCCGGTGATGAGGCCGATCCCGTGGGGGAGGAAGGGCAGCGGCTTCTTCCGCTGCGGGTCGAAGAGCCCCTCCGCGCGGAGCTGCGCGCGGAGCCGCTCGAGCCGCTCCAGCTGCTCTCCGAGGCCGACGTGGCGCATGGCGGAGACCTGGAACGACATGTCGCCGCCGCGGGGGTAGTAGTCGGCCTTGACGCAGGCGACGACGTGGTCGCCCGGCTTGAGGTCGTCGGGCACACGGGCGCGCACGCTCGACCACAGCCGCACCGAGATCTGCGCGTCGGAGCGGAGGTCCTTGATGCGGCCGAAGACGGCGCCGCCGCGCACGTTCCACGCCGTGATCTCGCCTTCCACCCACACCGAGCCCCATCGCTCGATGAAGCCCTTGATCGTCTGGTTGAGACGGGCCACCGACGTCGGCGCCTGCGACGTCGAGTCGCGGGGAGCGACGGAGTCGGCGGGAGGGGGCTCGCCCTCGGCGGTCTCCGGCTGGAACGTCGTCATGTCTCCTCGCGGGGTCGGGGCCGTCACCCGGCCCCCGCCCAGCGGGCGCACGTAGGATCGACCTATGAGCTCGACCGCCATCTCCCTGCCCGTGCCGCGTGTGCCGGGGCGGACCGTGCGCCTTCAGGATAACCCCGTGCCCGGACGTAAGCGCGTGCTGCTCGCGGCCCCGCGGGGGTACTGCGCGGGCGTCGACAGGGCCGTGATCACGGTGGAGAAGGCGCTCGACCGGTACGGTGCGCCCGTGTACGTGCGCAAGCAGATCGTCCACAACATCCACGTCGTGCGCGAGCTCGAGGCGAAGGGCGCGGTGTTCGTCGAGGAGGTCGACGAGGTGCCGGAGGGCGCGCACGTCGTCTTCAGCGCGCACGGCGTCTCCCCGGCCGTCGTGGACGCCGCGGCCGACCGCGGGCTGCAGGCGATCGACGCGACGTGCCCGCTCGTGACGAAGGTGCACCGCGAGGCCGTCCGCTTCGCACGCGACGACTTCCACATCCTGCTCGTCGGGCACGAGGGCCACGAGGAGGTCGAGGGGACGGCCGGCGAGGCGCCGGACAACGTCACGATCGTCAACTCCCCCGAGGAGGCGGACACCATCGAGGTCGACGACCCCTCGCGGCTCGTGTGGCTGTCGCAGACGACGCTCTCGGTCGACGAGACCATGGAGACGGTCGAGCGCCTGCGCGCGCGCTTCCCCGAGCTCCACAACCCGCCGTCCGACGACATCTGCTACGCGACGCAGAACCGGCAGGTCGCGATCAAGAAGGTCGCGAGGGATGCCGACCTCGTGATCGTCGTCGGCTCCGCCAACTCGTCCAACAGCGTGCGCCTCGTGGAGGTCGCCCTCCAGTACGGGGCGAAGGCGGCGTACCGCGTCGACTACGCGCACGAGGTGCGCCAGGAATGGCTCGACGGCGTGGCCTCCGTCGGCGTCACGAGCGGCGCCTCGGTGCCGGAGGTGCTCGTCCAGGAGGTGCTCGACGCGCTCGCCGGCGCGGGCTACCGCGACGTCGAGGAGGTGCGGACGGCGGAGGAGGACCTCATGTTCTCGCTCCCGAAGGAGCTGCGCCAGGATCCCTCCGGTCGGAAGGACGCCCGCGCCGTCGGCGGGCGAGCGCGCGCGTGAGCGACGAGCCGCGACCCGCCCCGCAGTTCGGGCAGTACGCCTCGCCGGAGGAGCAGAGGGCGCGGATGGGCGTGCCTCCCGATGCGCCGCTGTCGTCGGCTCCCGCGTCGCCCGCCGCTGCACCTCCGCAGCCCGAGCCCGCGAAGCCGGGGACCGGTCGGCTCGTCGACCGGGCGGCGACGGTCGCCATGCTCGTCTATGGCATCTTCTCCATCGTGCAGTCGATCCCTCTCATGCTCGACGCGACCGATCTGCTCGCCGCCATGGGGCTCGACGTCGAGCTGAGCGACCCTGGCGCGCTGCGCGGCTGGGGCGTGGCGGCCGTCGTCGCGCTTGCCGCGGGATGGATCGCGACGGCCGCGCTGTCCTGGCGCATGATCCGTCGCGGGCGGCTGTCGTTCTGGGTCCCGATCGCGGGCGCCGTCGTCTTCAACCTGCTCGCGAGCCTGCTCGTCGTGCTCCCGCTGGTCGGCGACCCCGCCGTGGTCGATGCGCTCCTGCGCATGCAGGACCAGCTCGGCTGAGGTCGTCGCGAATGCGAACGCCCCCGGTCGATGACCGGGGGCGTTCGCATTCGCGTTCGTGTCAGCTCTGCGACTTGCCGAACGAGCCGAGCTGCTTGGTCGACTCGAGCACGCGGGCGGCCATGGCCGACTCCGCGACCTTGCCCCATGCGCGCGGGTCGTACTGCTTCTTGTTGCCGACCTCGCCGTCGACCTTCAGGACGCCCTCGTAGTTCGAGAGCATGTAGCCCGCGACGGAGCGCGTGAAGGCGTACTGCGTGTCGGTGTCGATGTTCATCTTCACGACGCCGTTCGCCACGGCCAACGCGATCTCGTCGTCCGACGAGCCGCTGCCGCCGTGGAAGACGAGGTCGAGCGGCTTCTCGCCCGTGCCGAAGCGCGCCGCGATGCCCTCCTGGATCTCGCCGAGCAGCTCGGGGCGGAGCTTGACGCCGCCCGGCTTGTAGACCCCGTGCACGTTGCCGAAGGTGAGCGCCGCGATGTAGCGGCCCTGCTCGCCGAGGCCGAGGGCCTCGACGGCCTTCGTGACGTCGGCCACGGTCGTGTAGAGCGCATCGTTCGATCCCTCGTGCGCGACGCCGTCCTCCTCACCGCCCACGACGCCGACCTCGATCTCGAGGATGGCGTTGATGTTCTTGATGCGGGGGAGGAGCTCGGCGGCGATCTGGATGTTCTCGTCGAGCGGCACCGCGGAGCCGTCCCACATGTGCGAGTTGAAGAGCGGCTCGCCGCCCGCCTTCACGCGCTCCTCCGACACCTCGAGCAGGGGGAGGACGAAGCCGGGGAGGGCGTCCTTGGGGCAGTGGTCGGTGTGCACGCCCACCGTGATGGGGTAGTTCTTGGCGACCTCGCGCACGTACTGGGCCATGGCGATGGCGCCCGTGGCGCGTCCCTTCACGGTGTGGCCGGCGAAGTAGTCGGCGCCGCCCGTGGTGACCTGCAGGATGCCGTCGGAACCGGCCTCCGTGAGTCCCTGGAGCACGGCGTTGATCGTCTGCGAGCTCGACACGTTGAAGGCGGGGTAGGCGAAGCCGCCTGCCTTCGCGCGGTCGAACATCTCTGCATACTGATCCGGAGTGGCGACGGGCATTGCGATGCTCCTTCGTGGGGGTTGTGGGTGCAGTCTCAGCCTAGCGAAGAGGGCTTCTCCCCCGAGTGCATCGAGAATGCCGGGGGTTTCTGCGCGAGCGGAAAGAAACCCGAATCCTTCGATCTCCGGGTCGACAAGAAACCCGATCCGCACGCGATGCTCGGTCTACGCTCGGGGTCATGACTGCCGACTCGCACGAGATCACCAGCGCCGAGGACCTCATCCCGCTGCACCCCGACCGCAACATCGCGCTCGAGCTCGTGCGCGCGACCGAGGCGGCGGCCATCCGCTCGGCGCCCTTCATCGGCCGCGGGGCGAAGGAGTCGGCCGACGGGGCGGCGGTCGACGCCATGCGCGCGTTCCTGTCGACGGTCGACTTCGACGGCGTCATCGTCATCGGCGAGGGCGAGAAGGACAACGCGCCCATGCTCTTCAACGGCGAGCACGTCGGCACGGGCCGGGGCCGCTCCTATGACATCGCGGTGGACCCGATCGACGGCACGACCCTCACGGCGGAGGGTCGAAACAACGCCCTGTCGGTCATCGCGCTCTCCGACCGCGGCACGATGCTCGACGCGTCGAGCGTCTTCTACATGGACAAGCTCGTGACGGGGCCCGCGGGCGTCGGCGTCGTCGACATCCGCCTCCCCATCGCGGAGAACATCCAGCGCCTCGCCAAGGCGCTCGGCAAGCCCGTCGAGGAGATGGTGGTCTCGGTGCTGAACCGTCCGCGCCACCAGCAGCTCATCGCCGAGATCCGGGCGACCGGCGCCGGCACGCGCCTCATGAGCGACGGCGACGTCGCCGGCGGCATCAACGCGGCGCGCCACGACGCGCGCACCGACATGTGCGTCGGCATCGGCGGCAGCCCCGAGGGGATCGTCACCGCGTGTGCCATCAAGGCGCTGGGCGGGCACATCCAGGGTCGGCTGTGGCCGCGCGACGACGACGAGGCGCAGAAGGGCCGCGATGCCGGCCTCGAGATCGGGCGCGTGTACGAGGCCGATGACCTCGTGGCGGGCAGCAATACGATCTTCGTCGCGACGGGCGTCACCGACGGCGCGCTCGTCGAGGGCGTGCGACGCAAGGACGGCTACGTCTACACCGAGAGCGTCGTCCTCCGCGGCCACTCCGGGACGCTCCGCCGTATCTCCTCGGACCACCTCGAATCGAAGTGGTTCTGACGCCGTCGACGCGCGTCCACAGCGTTTCGTGACGCGTCCGTGACCGCGCCCTCGTCCATCCGGCCTCGCGCATCGGGGAGAATGGACGAGGCGCGGCGCGTTCGAGCACGCGCCGGGGGAGGCGATCTCGGATCATGGCAGTGCAGGACACCGCGCAGCAGGATGCCGTCGGCGCTCAGGCCGTCGTCGCGGCCGCGAAGGATCCCGCCCGGCGCCCCGACGTGCTCTTCCGCGTGCGTCGCGCGCCCGATCACGAGCCGAGCGCGTGGTGGCACATCGGCGCCTTCGTCGTCACGTCGGCTGCCGTCGTCGCCCTGCTGAGCTTCATCCCGGGCTGACTCGGAGCCGGGTCAGGCGACGGCGGCGACCGCGGCCAGCACCCCCAAAGGGACGCCGGCGGCGACCGCGAGGCCGTCGACGTCGTCCGCCCCGAACCGCCGCGCCGCATCGATGACGATGTGCGCGCACGCCTGCGCATCCGCCTCCGCGTCGTGGTGCGCGAAGCCCGTGAAGCCCGCGGCCTCCGCCGATCGCGGCAGCCGGTAGGACGGCAGCGTGTACGTCTTGCGCGCGACCTGCAGGCTGCAGATGTAGCGCCGAGACGGCATCAGGGCCCCCGTCGCGGCCGACGCGCGGCGCAGCACGCCCATGTCGAACTCCGCGCTGTGCGCGGCGAGGGCATCGTCGCCGACGAAGTCGAGGAGGTCGCCGAGCTGCTCGGCCCAGCCGGGGGCGTCGACGACGTGCTCGGCGAGGATGCCGTGGATGGTCGAGTTGAACGGCACGAACTCGTCGAATCCCGCGGGAGGACGGATGAGCCACGAGGCGGTCGCGACGACGGCCCCACCGCGCACGCGTGCCATCCCGACCTGGCAGGCCGACTCGGGTCGCGAGTTCGCCGTCTCGAAATCGATCGCGGTGAAGTCGAGGGGCACCGCGACAGTCTTCCGCATGCTCGCTGTGAGGTCACCGCGATAACTTGCACACCGGTGTGCATGTTATTACCCTGGGGGACATGGCAGAGACTCCCTCCCGCAGCCGCCGTCGCGACGCGCAGCAGAACCGCGAGGCGATCCTCGAGGCGGCCGCCCGCGTCCTCCGCGGCGCGCCGGAGGCGTCGATCGACACCATCGCGTCCGCGGCGGGTCTGAGCCGGCGCGCCCTCTACGGTCACTTCCCCTCGCGAGAGGCGATCCTCGCCGAACTCGTCGCGCGAGGCACCGCCCGCATCGCGGCAGCGCTCTCGGACGTGCACGATGACGACCCCGCCCGCCACGTCGCCCTCATCGGGACGGCGCTGTGGGGTGAGATCGCCCATGTCCGCCTCGTCGCGCAGATGATCGTCCGCGGCCCGCTCGAGGGCGCGGTCGCGGCAGGGCTCGAGCCGATCCGCGCTGCCCTGCGCGACGCCGTCACCCGCGGTGGGGAGATGAGGGTCTTCCGCTCCGACGTGGAGCCGCGCATCCTCGTCCGGCTCGTCGAGGAGACGGCGATCGCCGTGCTCGACGAGGCCGTCGCCGAGGAGCTGGACGACGCCTCGGCGCGCCGCCTCGTCGTCGTCGCCGCACTGGGGGTGGCCGGGCTGAGCTGGCGCGACGCCGACGAAGTGGCCGAGGCGATCGAGGGGGAAGGGCGATGAGGATCGCAGCGCAGAGGGTCTCGAAGGGCGGTGCGCTCCCCGAGACCACCGTCCACGCCGAATCGGGCTCGGTGACGGTCGTGGCCGTCGAGGGGGCGCAGCGGCCGACCGTGCTCGCGCTCATCCTCGGCGGGCGCATGCATCCCGACACGGGGCAGGCGATGCTCGACGGCCGCGCCGATGCACGCGGCCTGCGGCGCGCCGTCGCCCTGGTCGATGCGCCCGACGTGAGCGCCCCCGCCGACGACCTCCCGCTCGCGGCCGTGCTGCACGAGGAGCTCGCCTTCGCAGGCGTGCGCGGCGCGCGGCGCGCGACGCGCCGCCTGCTCGCCGACCTCGACCTCGTCGCACACCGCGCCACGCCGATGGGGGAGCTGCCCGCCGACATCCGCGTGCGGGCGCTCGCCGAGACGGCGGCGCAGGGGAGGGGAGTGGAGGCCCTCGTGCTCGTCTCGCCGGATCGCCATGGCGGCGACCCCGGCGGATGGCACGACGTCGCCGTGCGCTGGGCCGATCGCGGCTTCGCGGTGGTGGTGCTGGCAGGCGCCGCGGCGGCGGCCGCCGTCGACGCGGCCGACCGTGTCGGCGAGGCCGACGGGCAGATGCACGAGGACGTGCGCCCCGCACCGGACGACGCGCCCACGTTCGCGCTCCCGATCGCCGCACCCGTCCACGTCTCGCGCGTCGGCGAGCCGGCGCCCGCACCCGATGACGCCACGGAGCAGCCCACCGAGCGGGCCACTGAACCGCCCACAGAGCAGCCCACAGATCAGCCCGGAGAGCAGAAGGAAGACCCCGCCGAGGCGGAGACGTCCGAGGAGACAGAACGATGACCATCCCCGTGCTCGTCCGCACCGAGTTCCGGCGCCTCACCGCGACGCCCATGGCGACGCTCGCCCTCGCGGCGCTCATGCTCGTCCCCGTGCTCTACGCGGGCCTCTACCTGTGGGGCAACGACGACCCCTACGGCAACCTCGACCAGGTGCCCGTCGCCCTCGTTGTCGAGGACGCGGGCGCCACGCAGAACGGCGAGGACGTCAACTACGGCGAGCAGGTGCGCGACCAGCTCGTCGAGGACGCGTCGATGGACTGGCACGTCACGACGGCGGACGAGGCGGCCGACGGCATCCGATCGGGCGCGTACGACTTCGTCGTCACCCTGGGCGCCGACTTCTCCGAGGCGCTCACGTCCGTCGCAGGAGACGACCCGCAGAAGGCCGTGGTCGAGCTCACGACGAACGACTCGAACAGCTACCTCGCCGGGACGATCGGCGACCAGGTGGCCGAGACCGTTCGCGACAGCCTCACGCAGGAGGTCGGCGAGGAGGCGGCCCGCACGCTCCTCGACGGGCTCGCCACCGTGCGCTCGGGGCTCGTCGACGCCGCGGACGGAGCGACCCGGCTGGCCGAGGGCACGGCATCGGCGAAGAGCGGCGCCGACACCCTCGCGGATGGCGCGGCGACGGCCGCGGACGGAGCGGCGAGCCTCGCGAGCGGCCTCGCGACGATCGACGACGGCACGGCCGCGCTGCCGGACCAGACGGCGCAGCTGAACGACGGGGCCCAGCAGGTCGCCGCCGGCAACGCGCAGCTCTCGAGCACCGTGCAGCCCATCGCGCAGCGCATCTCGGAGGCGGTCGCGGCACTGCCGACAGAGGAGGCCATCCGCGACGACCTCACGCAGCTCGGGCTCGACGAGACGCAGATCCAGGCCGTCCTCGGCATCGTCTCGCCCGTACGGGGCGACCTCGAGACGGCGAACGCCGACGTGCAGCAGGCCGCTGGCGACATCCAGGCGCTCGCCGACGGCAGCGCGCAGGTCGCCGCCGGCACGCAGGCGCTCGCCGATGCGACGCCCGCCCTCGCGGAGGGGATCGCGAGCGCGCACTCGGGTGCGGTGGAGCTCTCCGACGGGGTCGCGCAGCTGGCGGACGGCAGCGCCGACCTCGCCGACGGGCTCGGCGAGCTCGATTCGGGTGCCGGGGAGCTGCGCGACGGGCTCGTCGACGCGGTCGGACAGATCCCCGACCAGTCGGAGGACGAGCGCGAGACGGCGGCGGCGATGATCTCCGACCCCGTGCAGGTCTCGTCCGATGCCGTCACGGAGGCGTCGTCGTACGGAGCGGGCATGGCGCCGTTCTTCATCAGCCTCGCGGCATGGATCGGCATCTACGCGCTCTTCCTCATCGTCAAGCCGTACTCCAAGCGCGCCGTCACGGCGCTGCGGAAGCCGCTCCCGATCACGCTCGCGGCATGGGCGACGCCCGCCGCCCTCGGCATCCTGCAGATGGCCGTGGTGTTCTGCGTCGTGGCCTTCGCGCTCGGGTACTCCGTGGCGCAGCCGTGGCCCATGCTCGGCTTCATGGCGCTCACCTCGGCGACGTTCGCCGCGATCATCCTCACGCTGAACGTTCTGCTCGGGAGCGTGGGGCAGTTCCTGGGGCTCGTGCTCATGGTGCTGCAGCTCGTCACGGCGGGCGGGACGTTCCCCTACCAGACCCTCCCGACCCCGCTGCGGACGCTGCACGAGGCGCTGCCGATGAGCCATGCCGTCGACGGCATCCGCCAGCTCATGTACGGCGGCGATCTGGCCCGCGCCTGGGCCGACGCGGGCTTCCTCGGGCTGTGGCTGCTCGGAGCGCTCGCCGTCGCGCTGCTCGTGACGACGAGGATGACGCGGAATCGCACCCTGCGCGACCTGCGGCCGTCGCTCATCGGCTGACCGTCAGACGAACGGCCGCGACGCCTCAACGATGCGCTGGAGGCAGAAGAGGGCGGCGCCCGCGCGGCCGCCGTCCGCCGTGGGGAGCAGTCGCGTACGGCACCGCTCGATGGCGTCGTCGGCGTCGCGGAGGACCGCGGGCGCCGAATCGTCGCCGATCGGCAGTCGCACGAGCGCGGCGCACGCGCGGACGGCGTCGGCGACCTCCGTGCGATGCTCCGGCGTGATCGACGACCTCTCGTCGGCGTCGAAGAGTGCGTCGGCGAGATCGCGGATGGAGAAGACCGTGCGCTCCAGGGCGCGGCGGCGGCGTGCCGTCGTGCGCCGCTGCTCGCGATGACGCAGCGCCCGGGGGTTGGCTCGTGCGCTGTCCTCGGCGTCCTGGGCGTCCGCGATGGCGGCGACCGCGGTCGCGTCGAGTGCGCGCATGAGTCCCTCGACGCCATCCCCGTCGCCCTGCTCCAGGGCGGCGGCGATGTCGTCCAGCCGCGCCGACGCGGTGTCCCGCAGGTCGCCGAGGCGGCGGCCGCCGCGCGCCAGGTGCAGCGGCGGGATGAGCAGAAGGTTCACGACGATGCCGACGACCGCGCCGAACGCGAGCGTCACGAGGTACGACACGGAGAAGTCCTGCGCGTCGCGGCCGCCCAGGAGCAGGGTGAACAGCCCTGCCATCGCCACCCATTCGCCGCCCGCGCCGAACGGCCGCGCCGCGCCGACGAGCACCCCGGTTCCGACGACGACCCCGAGGGCGACGATGCCCGGTCCGCCCAGCGCCATGATCCCGAGGGCGGCGAGGCCGAGGCCGATGCCCGCGGCCACGCCGACGAGGGTCTGAACGGCTGTGCGCAGGGAGTGCACGAGGGTGGCGTGCATCGTCACGAGCGCGCCGAGCGGGGCGTAGTAGGAGTACTGGTCCTCGGCGAACGGCACCCACGGGGCGAGGTACCACGCGAGCACGCAGGCGAGGGCGGTCTTCGCCGCGAGCAGCAGCCGCCCCGGACCGGTGTCGCGGAGCGCCGCGGCCGCGGCCGATGCACGGGCGCGGAGGGTGGTCATGGGGTGCGACGCTACCGACGCGCACGTCGGGGGTGCGAGACGGTGGACATCCGCCCGGCCGTCGGATAGGGCGCACGGGAGCGGCGACGTAGGATGGATGCCCGTGGCTCTCACTATCGGAATCGTCGGCCTGCCCAACGTCGGCAAGTCCACCCTCTTCAACGCCCTGACCAAGAACACGGTGCTCGCCGCGAACTACCCGTTCGCGACGATCGAGCCCAACGTGGGCGTCGTCGAGCTGCCCGATCGCCGCCTCGACCGTCTCGCCGAGATCTTCGGATCGCAGCGCATCCTGCCGGCGCCGGTGTCGTTCGTCGACATCGCGGGCATCGTGCGCGGCGCGAGCGAGGGCGAGGGCCTCGGCAACCAGTTCCTCGCGAACATCCGCGAAGCCGATGCGATCGCCCAGGTCGTGCGCGGTTTCGCCGACGCCGACGTCGTGCACGTCGACGGCAAGGTCGACCCCGCGAGCGACATGGAGACGATCAACACCGAGCTGATCCTCGCCGACCTGCAGACCCTCGAGAAGGCCATCCCGCGCCTCGAGAAGGAGGTCAAGGGCAAGAAGGCCGACCCCGCCGTGCTCGCGGCGGCGCAGGACGCGAAGGCCGTGCTCGACGCCGGGAAGACCCTCTTCCAGGCGGCGTTCGACGTCACGCCGATCAAGGAGCTCGGCCTGCTGACGGCGAAGCCGACGCTGTTCGTCTTCAACGTCGACGAGGGCGTGCTCACCGACGCCGACCGGATGGCCGAGCTGGCGGCGCTCGTCGCGCCGGCGAAGGCCGTCTTCCTCGATGCCAAGGTCGAGTCAGAGCTCATCGACCTCGACGCGGAGGAGGCGCTCGAGCTGCTGCAGTCGCTCGGGCAGGAGGAGTCGGGGCTCGACCAGCTCGCCCGCGTCGGCTTCGAGACCCTGGGCCTCCAGACCTACCTCACCGCTGGCCCCAAGGAGGCGCGCGCGTGGACCATCCGGAAGGGATGGACGGCGCCGCAGGCGGCTGGCGTCATCCACTCCGACTTCGAGCGCGGCTTCATCAAGGCCGAGATCGTCTCGTTCGCCGACCTCGACGAGGCGGGCTCCATGAACGACGCCAAGTCGAAGGGCCGCGTGCGCATCGAGGGCAAGGAGTACGTCATGCAGGACGGCGACGTGGTGGAGTTCCGCTTCAACGTGTGATCCGTCGCCGGCCGTTGAGCGAGCGGAGCGAGAGGAAATGCGTCGAGCCGGGTGTGTGAACGCGGGTCAGCAGTGGTAGCGCGCCTGCAGGATCGTGAGGTGGGTGTCGCTCGCGATGTAGACGAGGCGGTTCGCTTCGTCGATGCGGTGTGACCAGGCGCCGGCGAGCGCGTGCTTGAGGGCCTCGGGCTTGCCGAATCCCTCGAACGGGTCGTCGCGGAGCATGTCGGCGATCAGCTGGTCGATACGGCGGTGCGTCTTCAGAACGGCAGAGCCGCGCTTCGAGGTGATCGGCGTCCCGCCTCGGCGGATCAATGAGATCGTGCACGGCGCCCTCACAGGTACGGGCGGGTGATCAGCTCGAGGTAGTGGCCGGATGGATCGAGCAGGTAGACCCCGCGTCCGCCGTGCTCGTGATTGATCTCGCCGGGGCGCGACCGCTGCGGATCGGCCCAGTGCGCGCGTCCGCTCTCCGTGATCCGCGCGTGCGCGCGGTCGAAGTGCTCGTCGTCGAGCAGATACGCGTAGTGCTGCGGCGGGAACTCCGTCGGCGGAGCGGCGAACTGCAGCAGGACGCCGCCTCCGATGACGACGTTGACGAACGGGCCCCAGCTCGGGGCCTCGTCCGCCTCGAGCAGGTCGCGGTAGAAGCCGGCCATCTCGGCCGGGTCGGTCGAGGCGATGATGGTGTGGTTGAAGTGCGCGGTCATGGTCCTCTCACCCAAGCAGGGATCCCGGTCGCCGTCGACTACCGTGGCGTGATGGCGATCATGCTCACGGGACGGCTCCTCTGCGCGAGCGCGGAGGAGGCCGGCATCGTGTCGCGGCATCTCCCTCGCCACGTCGAGCTCACGCGGGCCGAGCCGGGATGCCTGTCGTTCGACGTGACCGCCTCCGCCGACCCCCTCGTGTGGGACGTGAGCGAGCGCTTCGCGGATCGCGCCGCGTTCGACGCGCACCAGGCGCGCGTCGCCGCGAGCGGATGGGGACGCGCGACGGCCGGCATCCGACGCGACTACGTCGTGCGGGACGACCCGGATGGCGTCACTCCGCGCTCGGACGACGCCGCGTCTGCTTGACGGCGCCGCGACGCTGCTTCGCCTCGAGACGGCGTCGCGTCGAGCCGCGCGTCGGCTTCGTTCTGCGTCGGTCGATGTCGGCCACGACCGCCTCGCGCAGGATGTCCGCGAGCCGCTCGCGCGCCATCCGGCGGTTGCGCAGCTGCGAGCGCTCCTCCGACGCGGCGATCGTCAGCACGCCGTCGACGAGCCGGCCTGCGAGGCGGGTGAGGAGCCGCGCCCGCTGGACGTCGTCGAACGCCGCGCTCGCCGCGATGTCGAACCGCAGCTGCACGCGCGAGTCGGCCGTGTTGACGCCCTGGCCGCCCGGCCCCGACGACCGCGAGAACAGCTCGACGAGCTCGTCCGTGGGGATGCGGATGCCGCGCGGGGCGCCGGGACCCGGCGGCACGAGCAGATCGTCCATGCTCCGATCATCTCCCGGCATAGGCTGTCCCGGTGGACATCGAGGCCGAGGTCAAGGAGGCGCTGCGCGCCTATGATCGCGCCCTGCCCGCCTACCGCCTGCTGTGCGAGGCTCTCGAACGCGAGCTGCCGATCCACCTGCGCCAGTGGGGCGTGTCGTACGTCCGCGTCGAGGCGCGCGTGAAGAAGCGCTACTCGTACGAGCTCAAGGTGAGAAGCGATCCGACGAGGCCGGTCCTCGACATGATCGGCGTGCGGGTGATGGCGTTCTTCCGCCGCGACCTGCCGCAGATCGAGAAGATGGCGCGCCGGCTCCTCGACGTCGCAGAGGACTCCTACATCGACAAGGGCGAGCTGCTGGGCCCCGAGAGCTTCGGCTACCGCAGCGTGCAGTTCGTCGGGCGCACGCGCGGCGACGGCGCCTTCCCCGACTTCGACGCCGGCATCCCCGTCGAGGTGCAGATCCGCACCATGCTCGAGCACGTGTGGGCCGAGGTCGAGCACGACTTCCGCTACAAGCCGCAGGCCGAGCCGCCGACGGCCGAGATCAACCGCCGCTTCGCCCTCACGGCCGCGCTCCTGGAGCAGGCCGACCGGAACCTCGACGACATCCGCGAGGCGCTCGAGGGATGAGCCCCTCGGGCGCTGAGCGTCACCAGCGTTCGAAGAACGCCTGCAGGAGGGGTCCCGCCGTCTCGGCACCTGAGACGCCGTCCTCCACGAAGACGGCGACGGCGAGATCTCCGTGGGTCCCGACCATCCAGCTGTGCGTCGCGTAGGCGCCGTCGGCGTCGGGCTCGCCGTACTCGGCCGTGCCCGTCTTCGCCCCGACGGGCTCCCCGGGGACGCCCGCCAGGAAGGTCGCCGACCCGTCCGTGACGACGGCGCGCATGAGCTCCTGCAGCGACGACGCCTCATCCGGCGTGAGCGGCACGTCGGCGTCCGCCGTGCCGGTCTCCTCGACGAGGAGGTGAGGCACGACGGTCTCCCCGGCCTGAACGGATGCCGCGACCGTCGCCATCGCGAGGGGCGTGGCGAGCACGCGGCCCTGCCCGATGAGGTCGGCGGCCTTCTCGGTCTCGCCCTCCGGTGCGGGCACCTGGCCGAGAGATGCGGGGTAGCCGAGATCGATCTCGCCGCCCAGACCGAGCGCGGCCGCCGCCGACTCGAGCGCCCCCTCGTCGATGCGGTCGCGGGCGCCGATGAGCGCCGTGTTGCACGAGTGGGCGATGGCCGTGCGGAAGGCGACCTCGCCGAGCGCCGACGCGGGGTAGTCGTCGTAGTTGGAGAAGGTGTAGCCGTCGACCGTGAGCGACTCGGGGCAGCTCAGCACGTCGTCGAGCCCGACGCCCGCCCGCAGGAGCGCGAGCGAGGTGACGAGCTTGAACGTCGAGCCGGGTGCGTACGCCCCCGTCGTCGCGATGTTCATCCCCTCCGCCCCCAGCCCGTTGGCAGCGGCGAGCACCTCGCCGGTGGACGGGCGGATGGCGACCATCGCGCTGGCGGGCGCGTCGTCGCCCAGACCGGCGAGGATCTCCTCGGCGCCGATCTGCATGTCCTGGTCGAGCGTGAGGACGAGCGGGGTGCCGTCCTCGCCCTCCCACGCCGCGAGCTCGCGGCGGTCCTCTCCCGCGACCGCCTCGACGACGACATCGGGCGTGCCCCGGAGGGCCGCGTCATACGTCTGCTGGAGCCCGGAGAGCCCCACCTCGTCGCCCGCGCGCACGGCGCCGTCCGAGGCCTCGACGGCCTCCGCTGTCGCCTGTCCGACGATGCCGAGCAGTTCCCGCGCGAACGTGCGCGTCGGCGCGAGCGGGATCTCGTCGGCCACGACGAGCGCACCGGGGATCGACGCGAAGTCGGCCGACACGTAGCGGTCCTCCTCGCCCTCGCGGACGACGATGGCCTCCACGAACGCCTGCGGGCCTGCGCCCTCGGCGGTCGCACGGTACGCGGCGGCATCGATTCCGACCGCGGCGGCGATGCGCTCCGCCGACTCTCCCACAGCGGCCGGATCGACGTTCGCCTTGTCGAGGCCGTAGCGCCCGACCGCGCGCTCCGTGACGATGGGATCGCCCGAGGCGTCGACGATGTCTGCGCGGGGGCCGAACGATCTCGTGACCGAGAGCTGCTCGTCGGCGGCGAGGCCGGGGACGAACGTCTCCGACGACCAGTCCGCCGTCCATGCCCCGTCTTCCTCGACGAGCGTGGCGACCGTCTCGTACTCCCAGGTGTGGCCCTCCACGTCCCACGACCATGACAGCGGGACGGTCGCCGCGGCCTCCTCGCGCTCGACCTCGCCGGCCGCGACCGAGACGTCGTACGCCGCGAGCGGCTCCGCCTGCGCGGCGAACGCCTCCGCGGCCGCCGCGTCGGCGACCCCCTCGAGCGACCGGTCCTGCAGCGCGGCGACCAGCTCGTCCGCGGCGGCGCGGGCGGCGTCGCCGCGCGTGTCCGCGCAGGCGGCGAGCGGGAGGAGCAGGGGGAGGAGGGCCACGGCGGCGAGACGGGTCGACGAGATCGGCATGCGGGGACGGTCCTTCCGGATAGCCGTGCGGTTACCGCCATCCTGTCACGGGGTCTCGGCCGCCCCCGCCCTCGCGCGCGCCGCGTGCCCCTCGGCGAGGAAGGCGAGCCTGCGCAGCGTCTCCCGATTGCGGATGTGCAGGGGCGGGTCGAGGAGGAAGCCGGGGATCCAGGCCCCCGGCCCGCGGACCGCCCGCTCCGTGATGCGGACGAGGCACCCCTGCGCATGCGCGCGGATGTCGATCGTCACCTCGGCCTCGCCCATGGGCCATCCGCGCGCCCGCAGCCGCATGCGCGCCTGCGGGCGCCACTCGAGCGCCTCCGTCGTGTCGTCGATGAGCACCGGCCACACGCCGAAGGAGTGATGCAGCCGCCGGCCGGGGGCGGGCCATCCGTCGTCGACGTCGCGCATGCGCGAGGCGCCGACCACCCAGACGGGGTAGAGCCATCCGTCGGCGAGCACGGCCGACAGCTCTTCGGGAGTGCAGCGGATGATGCGCCAGGTGCGTGCCATGTCGCGACGCTAACCGGGGCGGCGGGCGAAGCCCCAGGCGATTGACAGCGCACGCGGCGCGTGGCACCCGCGGCGTGCGGTCAGTCGGCGGGTCCGCCGTCCACCGGCTCCGGCGGCTCGGGGGTGATCGTGAGGCCGGTGGGCCCGCTCGCGGCCTTCATGAGGTCGTCGAGCCAGGCGCGGTTGAGGCGCGGAGACCGGCCGCCGTGGAACTGGAACTGCAGGGGCACGGCGGGGTGGACCCAGAAGCTGCGGCGTCCCATCCCCTCGCCGGGCGAGGCGTCGAACATGAACGGCTCCGACCGCCGCAGCTTGTTCATGACGATGATGCGCAGATGCGCCAGCGTCCGATCGTCGAGGTCGATCGCGTCGCCCGGCCCGTAGATGAATCTGCCCACGGGGGAGAGGCTATCCGCGCGGGGCGCGGCCGATACCCGCCCGCCGTATCCGCGCACGAGCGCCCCGGCCGCGGCGACCCGCGCCGCCGTCCCCTCCCGCCGCAGTGGCCAACGCCGTGTGAACGGGGGTTTCCTGGGTGCGGCGGGGGTACATCCGGCGGGACGGGCGCGCGCTCCCGCCGCGTAGCGTGGTTCGCGAACTGCGGTGATCGCGCGGCGCGCGTTGCGGATGCGCCACGCCCGATCACGCGGCGCGCGCTGGCTTACTCGTAGAGGGAGCCGTGAGCCGCCCGTGCGGCCGGCGCGCTCCGTCCGGGCCCGTGCGGTCCGTCGACAGAAGACCGGCATCCGGCGCGCACGCAGGAGCGCGCCCCGACAGGAGGAGGTGAGAGGGCACGTGACCGGGATCGTCCCGTACCCCGTGGGCATCACCTTCGCCGCGACAGCGGGCACGCGCACCGTCTACCGCTTCAGCGGAGCCGAGGGGCTCCGCGCGCTCTCGCTCTGGTTCGCCATGACGAGCCCCGACGTCGACGCCTTCGCCGGGCGCCTCGTGTCGGTCCCGCTGCAGGACTACGCGTACGAGGACTTCTCCGCCTCCGCCTTCGTGTGCGAGCGGACGCCGGCGCACATCCTCGCGGCCCCGTCGGACCTCATCCGGATCACCTACGTCGTGGAGGGCACCGTCTTCGTCGACGCGGGGGAGCGCAGCGCGCGCATCGACCCGGGCCAGATCCTGGCCGTCAACCTGCGAAAGCCCTTCCGCTTCCGGACGGAGGGGCCGACCCGGCTCGCGACCACCTCCATCCCGATCCGCGACCTGCGCCTGCCGCCCGAGCAGCTCGAGGCGGTCGAGTTCACCGTGCTGGAGCGCTCGCCCGTCATCGTCACGTGGGGCGCCGTCATGCGCGCCCTGTCGAACGCCGCTCCCGACGACGGCACGCGCGAGTCCGAGCTCGTCGCGCACGCGCTCCTCGATCTGGCGCAGGCCATCCTCTCGGCTCCCGTCGGCGCGACGCGGACGTTCCGCGCCGACGACGCCCTGCGGCAGCGGGTGTACGACCTCATCGAGCGGGAGTACGCCGACCCCGACCTGCAGGTGAGCGACATCGCGCGCCGCCTGCGCGTGAGCACGCGATACGTGCACCGTCTCTTCCAGGACGAGCCGCTGTCCGTCGCCCGGGCCATCCGCAGCCGTCGGGTCGAGGCCGCCGCGCGGGAGATGCTGCTCACGCGCCGCAGCTTCGAGGAGATCGCGATCGCGGTCGGCTTCGGCTCGGTCGACTCCGCGCACCGGGCGTTCCGCGAGCAGATCGGGCTCACACCGAGCGCCTATCGCCGCAGCGGCGGGGAGGCGGAGCCGCCGGGCTAGCCTGGGCGGATGGTCGAACTCGTCGCTCCCGACACCCGCTTCCACCGCTCGTTCCTCTCGTCCCACGTCGAGTGGGAGGGAGCCTGGCAGGACGGTGCGGGCCTCGCGCAGGGCGATCTGGTCGAGACGGCGCAAGGTTTCGAGCGCTGGGTCGCGCGCCTGAACGCCGCCGAGACGACCGCGCCCGGCGAGGGGATGGTCACGTGCACGCACCGATGGATCGTCGACGGCGACGAGTACCTCGGAGCCATCGCCTTCCGCCACGAGCTGACGCCGTTCCTCCTCGCGCAGGGAGGGCACATCGGCTACGGCGTGCGGCCGTCTGCGCGCCGCCGGGGCCTCGCCTCGTGGGCCCTGGGAGCGACGCTCGAGCTCGCCCGTGCACGGGGATACGACCGGGTGCTCATCGTGTGCGACGTCGACAACGTCGCCTCGCGCCGCACCATCGAGGGAGCCGGCGGCGTGCTGGAGGACGTCCGCGACACGGCGGACGGGAAGGCGATGCGCCGCTACTGGGTACCCCTCGCGTGATCGCGCGGGTCGCGGTCGCGGGTGGCCCTGCGCTTGCGGGTAGCACCGCGCTCGCGGGTAGCACCGTGCTCGCCGGTAGCACCGTGCTCGCCGGTAGCATCGTGCTCGCGGCCGGGATCGTGCTCGCGGCCGGGGTCGCGGCGGGTGAGGTGGTGAACCGGGTCGCGGCGCGTCGGGCGCTCGGGTCGCACGCCGAGGACGGCCGGACGGTCGTCGTCGCGCTCGGGTTCCGCAACGCGGGCGGGCGGATCAACGCCGTCAACCGCTGGCGCGTCCGTGCGGCTCTCGCCACCGCGGATCGCGACGACGCCGACCTGCTGGTCTTCTCCGGCGGCAGCCCGGGAGGGCGCATCGCCGAGGCCGACCTCATGGCCGCGTACGCGGGAGAGACCGGGAGGAACGTCGTGCGCGAGAGCGCGTCGCGCACGACGTGGGAGAACCTGCTCCTCACGACCCCGTTCCTCGAGGGCGCCACGCGCATCGTGCTCGTGTCGAACCCGCTGCACGCGGAGCGCGCTCGGCAGGATCTGCGCCGGCAGCGGCCGGACCTCGCCGACAGGCTCGCCCCCGCCGTCGACGTGCGCGACGGCGCCTGGATCGTGCTGCTGCCCCTCGCCGCGCTCTACGAGATCGCCGTGCGCGCCTGGTTCCGCGTGCGCGGCCCCCGCGTCCGCGCGCGGGCGTAGCATGGTCGCCATGTCCGCATCCTCCGGCCCCGACCCGAAGCCGCTGCTCCTGACGCCGCTCGACGGAGTGCTCGACGCCGCCCCCGCATGCGTCGACGGCGTCTGCAGCTGGCCGGCGCCGGCGAGCAGCTGTCGGCCGCCGAGCGGGCCCGCCGCGAGCGCAGCCGGGAGGGCGGCGCGGGCATCGTCGGGTACGCCGTGGACGAGGCGGTGGAGACGGCCGCGTTCACCC
>NZ_JBSHGQ010000047.1:0-26615 GCF_053617895.1 Microbacterium sp. NPDC055683
GCCCCCTCGCCGGTCGAGCACGCGCGGCCTCTGGCTGCTCCGAGACGGCCGGCCCGGCGCCCATCGGCTCCGGCGCGGTCGGCGCGGCCCCGTCCGGCTCGGTCGCGAGGGGCTCGGTCGCGAAGGGCTCGGTCGCGAGGGGCTCGGTCGCGATCGGCTCGGTCTCCGTGTCGTCCGCACCCGCCGGCGTGTAGCGCCGCTCGTGGTAGCGGGGCTCGTCTCCGCCGACGTCCGACGCCTCGGGGTCGTCGTCGCGGAGGATGATCCGCCCCTGCGAGTCGAAGCGCCCAGGGCGATGCGCGGAATAGGCCATCCCCTCACGGTAGGAGATCGGGCTGGACGAGGCGTGTCAGCGGACGAGGAGTCGGCCGCGAGGCGCCACCGGGAGCACGCCACGGCGCGCACTACGCTGGGCGTGTGACGCACGCGCTGCCCGAGCTCCCGGCCCGAGACAGGCTCCTCATGGCGCTCCGGCGTCGATCCCCCTGGCTCGTGCCCCTCGCACTCACGGTGCTCGCCGGACTCCTGCGCATCGTCGGGCTGGGCCATCCGCACGAGCTCGTCTTCGACGAGACGTACTACGTCAAGGACGCGTGGACGCTCCTGAGCCTCGGGTACGAGTCGCAGTGGCCGGACGACGCCAACGCGAGCTTCGTCGCGGGAGACGCCGACGTCTACACGACCGAGGCGTCGTTCGTCGTGCACCCCCCGCTCGGCAAGTGGATCATCGCGCTGGGGATGCTGCTCTTCGGCGCCGACTCCGGGTGGGGCTGGCGGATCGGAACCGCGGTCGTCGGAACGCTGCTCGTGCCGCTGCTGTACGCCGTCGCGCGGCGTCTCACGGGCTCGATCGCGACGGCCGGCGTCGCCGGGCTGCTGCTCGCCGTCGACTCCCTCGCGATCTCGATGTCGCGCGTCGCGCTGCTGGACGGGATCCTCGCGCTCTTCGTGCTGCTGGGGTTCTGGTTCGTCATCCTCGACTGGCACGACACACGGGACCGCGTGCTGGGCGATCAGACGTCGGCGTGGGGGCCCGTCGTGTGGACGCGGCCGTGGCTGCTCGCCGCGGGCGCCGCGTTCGGCGCGGCGAGCGCCGTGAAGTGGTCGGGACTGTACGTGCTCGCGGGAGTGGGCATCGGGCTCGTCGTCGTCGACGCGCTCTGGCGGAGGCGGGCGGGAGTGCGGGAGTGGTACTTCTCGGCCATCCTGCGACAGGGCCCCGCCACCTTCCTCCTGCTCGTGCCCGTGGCGCTCGTGGTGTACCTGCTGTCGTGGTCGGGCTGGCTCCTCACGACCGGCGGGTACGACCGGTCCAGCGACCCGAGCCCGCTCGTCGCGCTGTGGACCTACCACCAGGCCGTCTACGGCTTCCACGTGGGGCTGAGCTCGGGCCATCCGTACGCGAGCCCCGCGTGGCAGTGGCCGCTCCTCCTGCGCCCGACGGCCATGTGGCTCTCGCGGCCCGAGGCCGGGACGACGACATGCGCATGGTCGGACGACTGCATCGGCGTCATCTCGAGCATCCCGAACCCCGTCGTGTGGTACGCGGGCTGCGCGGCCGCTCTGTACCTCGTCTGGCTGCTCATCCGCACGCGGCGCGCACGCTACGGGCTGCCGCTGGCCGGCCTCGCCGTGACGTACGCGCCCTGGCTGCTGTACCCCGAGCGCACGGTGTTCCAGTTCTACACGGTCGTCATGCTGCCGTTCGTCGTGCTCGCGCTCGCGATGGCCCTGCAGCATCTCGCCCGTGCCCGCGACCCGCAGCTCCTCGCCGACCCCACCCCCGTCGAAGTCGCCTTCGCCGAGCGGCACGCCGCCCGCACGCAGCGCGCCTGGCGCATCGCGATCGCCGTGTTCCTCGCCGTCGCGCTCGCGAGCGCGGCGTTCTACCTCCCGCTCGCGGTCGGGATCATGGAGCCGTATCCGCTGTGGCAGCTCCACAACTGGATGGCGAGCTGGGTCTGAGCCGCATGCACGAGACCCCCGGAGCATCCGCTCCGGGGGTCTCGTGTCGTGCGCTCAGCGCTGCGTGGCTGCCGTGTCGGTGTCGGTGTCGACGAACGGATCGAAGCCGTCGTAGGCGGGGCGGAGCGCGGGGTCGTCGTCCGTCGCCTTCGGCATGCGGGCGATCCAGAGGATGCCGATGAGGAAGGCGACGAGGCTCGTCGCGGCCATGAGGAAGAAGATCGCCGAGGCGCCGAAGGCGATGAGCGAGGGGATCCAGAGTCCCACGACGCCCGCCACGACGCGCGTGAACGCGATCGTGATGCCCTGCGCGGTCGCACGGTGCGACGTCGGGAAGAGCTCCTGCGACCACACCTTGTACATGGGCTCGCCGGCGACGGCGCCCGCGATCGAGTACAGCACCCCGAACACCATGAGCGTGACGACCGTCACGCCGAGCGTGGCCGGGAGGAGGAACGCCACGAGGCTCACGGCCGCCATGACGGCGAACCAGACCATGCGCCGAGGGCCGTCGACGACGCGCATCATGAAGAACACGGCCGCCATGCTCACGAGGACGATCCCGAGGCTGATGGCCGACGACGTCGAGACGGAGACCCCCGCGACCTCGACGTACAGGTAGCTGCCGAACTGGCCGTTGATGTTCGCGGCGATGTTGACGAGCGAGTAGAACAGCGCCGTCGCGACGAGCGCCGCGAGGTAGCGCGGCTTCAGGAGCTCCCGTGCGCGCGGAGCGCCCTCGACGGCGACGAGCGTCGTGGTCGTCTTCCACGCCTGCGACTCCGGCAGGCGCATGCGCAGCACCAGGACGACGAGGCCGACGACGACGAGGTGCCCGTACAGGATGCGCGCACCCAGCTCGCCGAGTCCCCCGATGACGGTGCCGAACAGGAAGACGGCGATGACACCGGCCATCCAGAGGAAGTGGGAGAACGAGATCAGCTTGCCGCGGTTGTCGTCCGTCGCCGCCTCCGCGACCATCGCGAGCGAGACGGGGAGGTCGGCCCCCGCGGCGAACCCGAGGAGCACGATGCCCAGGTAGAGCCAGGCGATGCCGGGCGAGAAGGCGAGGATCGCCGCACCGACGATGAACAGCGACAGCGTCGCGAGGAAGGTGCGCTTGCGGCCGATGCGGTCGCCGACGACGCCTCCGACGACGGCTCCCGCGGCGATCGAGAAGGTCAGCAGCGAGGAGAGCGGGGCGATCGTCTCGATGCCGAAGCCGAACGCCTGGCCGTAGAGCACGAGGGCCGTGCCGGTCGAGACGATGGCGCCGGCGTCGAGGTACGAGACCATGCCGGCGAGGAAGGCGACCCACCAGGCGTGGCGGGCGGTGGAGCGGGGTGAGCTCACGGGGAGTTCTCCTTCGAACGGGTTATCGGGTGAAGCGGTGGGTGCCGGAGCCGACCTCGACCGGGTCGCGTCCCGGCAGATCGACGACGGCGACGACGTTGGGCGGGACGACGACGAAGGCCTCCAGCGGGCTGTGCTCCGTCGCGTCGGGTCCGGCAGCCTGCCAGGACACGCGGATCTCGCCGTAGACCGAGTCGAAGCGCGCGTCCGCCCTCGACACGAGCCCCGCGCGCGGACGCACCAGCACGCGGCGGTAGCCGGGCGCGAGCGGCGCGATGCCTCCGACGTCGCGGTGCAGCCAGTCGGCGACGGCGCCGAGTGCGTAGTGGTTGAACGACGTCATCTCGCCGGGGTTGATCGAGCCGTCCGGCAGCATCGAGTCCCAGCGCTCCCAGATGGTCGTGGCGCCCATCGACACGGGGTAGAGCCAGCTCGGCAGCTCCCGCGTCTGCAGCATGCGCTGCGCCGTGGCGCGGTGACCCGAGATCGTGAGCGCGTCGCTCACGATCGGCGTGCCGACGAAGCCGGTGCCGATGCGATGCCCGCCTCGCTCCACGATCGCGGCCAGCCGGGCGCCCGCCGCGGGAACGAGCTCGTCGGGCAGGAGGCCGAACACGATCGCCACGGCGTACGCGGTCTGCGCGTCCGACATCATGCGGCCGGCCGGCGTCACGTACGCGCGCTGGAAGGCGGCGCGCACCTCGTCGGCGAAGTCGCCGTAGACGGCGGCGTCGTCGTCGCGGCCGAGGAGGGCGGCGGCCTCGGAGACGAGACGCGCCGACAGGTGGGCGTAGGCGGTCGCGACGAGGTACGGGTCGGTCTTCGCCTCGAAGGGGCGGTCCGGCGGAGCCGTCGGGTCGAGCCAGTCGGCGAGCTGCATGCCCTTCTCCCACAGCCCGTCCACGCACTCGCCGCGCACGACGTCGACCCACGCGCGCATGCTCGGGTACTGGCGCTCGAGCACGGCGAGGTCGGCGAACTGCCGGTGCAGCACGCTCGGCACCACCGTCGTGACATCGCTCCACGCGGCCATGGGCGACGGCGGGAAGAGGTTCTGGTCGATGAGCGGCGAGTACAGCGGGCCGATCCCGCCGATGCGCGCCTGGTCGGCGGCGACGTCCTCCATCCACGACGACAGGAACGCCTGCGTGTCGAAGAGGTAGCCGGCGGTCGGCGCGAACACCTGGATGTCGCCCGTCCAGCCGAGCCGCTCGTCGCGCTGAGGGCAGTCGGTGGGCAGCGACACGACGTTGCCGCGCGTGCCCCAGACGACGTTCTCGTGCAGCCGGTCGATGTCGGGCACGTCGGTCGACAGCCAGCCGGTCCGGACGAGGTCGGTGTGCAGGACCTCGGCGACGACCTCGACGTCGCCCTCGGCGACACCCGTGATCTGCGCGTACCGGAATCCGTGGAACGTGAAGCGGGGCGTCCACTCCTCCTCGCCGGCGCCCGCGACGACGTACTCGTCCGCCGCCTCCGCGAACCTCAGGGGACGGACGCCGAGCTCGTCCTGCTCGAGCACCTCGGCGTGACGGAGCGCGACCACGGCGCCCTCCTCGCCCCTGACCCGGATGCGGAGACGGCCGACGAGGTTCTGACCGAAGTCGAGGATGGCCTCCCCGGAGGCGCTGCGCACGACCTGCGCGACGGGGAGGGTCTCCGTCACGCGCACGGGAGGGAGCGCCGCCGGCCGGAGCCGCGCGGGGTCGGCCTCGACGACGATCGCGGGGGCCGCATCCGGCAGCGCACCGGCCGGTGCGAGGCCCGTGTCGGCGAGGCGGGCGTCGTACCGCTCCCCCTGGTAGATGCTCGCGAAGCGGACGGGGCCGGCCGTGGTCGCCTGCCAGGTGCCGTCGGTGACGAGGGTCTCCACCGACCCGTCGGCGTACTCGATGCGCAGCTGCGCGGAGAGCGCGCGCGGTCCGTGCCAGGTCCGGAGGAAGTCGCCGTCGAATCCGAAGTACTCGCCGTACCACCCCGGCCCGACCCACGCGCCGATGGCGTGCGCTCCCTCGCCGAGCCGGTCCGTGACGTCGACCGTGGAGAAGAGGAGGCGATCGCGGTACGCCGTCCACCCCGGTGCGAGGAGCTCGTCGGAGACGACCTCGTCGTCGATGCGCAGCTCGACCACGCCGTGCGCCGTGTACGACAGCAGCGCGCGGGCGACGGGACGGGTGATCGCGAGGTCGCGACGGAAGCGGCTCACGCGGCGCGCGGGGCCGTCCGCCCGCAGGCTCTCGCGCACCTCGTCGGAGGTCGCGCCGTCGCGCACGGTGGCGGGGGGCGCGGCGTCGGACGAGTCGTCGTCGGCGGCCGCGATGAACGCCGCGGTCCAGTCGGCGGGGACGAGGGGCCCGGCCTCCACGGCGACCCACTCGCTCGCGGGCACGCGCTCACCGTCGACCCCGGTCGGCGCGACGCGCACGTGCGCCGTCTCGTAGGCCGTCAGCGGCGCCCAGGGCCAGACGACCGACGCGCTCTCGCCGCCCGCGACCTCGTGCCGCTCGACGACGTCGCCGCGCCGCAGCTCGAGCACGGCGGATGCCTGCCGCCAGCCCGGCGCCTCCGTCTCGACGCGCCACGTCAGCGCGGGGCGGGCATCGCCCGCGTAGCGCGGTGCGCCGCGTCCGCCTGCGCGGAGCTCGGCCACTCGGGCGGGGGTGGTCTGCGACATCGTCGTCCTCCTGCGGTGCGTCTCGCGGCCCGCAGCAGCAGCGGCGCCGAGCCCGCGCGATCAATTCCTAGCGATCGCTCGGGTTTTGTATGAAACGATTTAACCACAGAGGCGGCGAAGGCGGGAGCCGCAGCCCCCGCCTTCGCCCCGATATCCGCTCAGCCGTCGAGGCCGCCCCGGCGCGCGACCTCGCCGAGCCACGCGAGGCTCGGCTTCGGGGTGCGCGCGAACGTCTCGCGGTCGAACGCGATGAGCCCGAACGTCGGCCGGTAGCCGCTCGCCCACTCGTAGTTGTCGAGCGCGCTCCAGTGCTGGTACGCGCGCACGTCGATCCCGTCGGAGATCGCCCTGTGCAGGCCCTCCAACGCGCCGCGCGTGTACGCGATGCGCCGGGTGTCGTCGGACGTCGCGATCCCGTTCTCCGTGACGAGCACGGGCGTCCCTCCCGAGAGCTCCCACGCCGACCGCACTCCGAGCTCGAGCGCCTCGGGGAAGAACTCCCACCCCGTGAGCGTCGTCTCGACGCCGTCGGCCACGGGCCGCGGGCCCTCCGGGCCGATGAACGTGCGCGTGTACGCCTGCACGCCGACGAAGTCGTCGCCCGCCGACTGCTCGAGGTACCAGAAGTCGCGCGGATGGCCGTACTCGACGAGCTTCTCATCGGCGCCGGGCTCGCCCGTCGAGTGGAACGCCTGCGTCGCGATCGTCCATCCCGCCTGCACGCCGGGAACGGAGTGCAGGATCTCGCTCGCGCGACGGTGCGAGGCGAGCAGCGTGTCGGCCACCGCGAGATCGGGGTTCGGCAGGCCGTACGCGACGAGGTTCGCCGCGTCCTCTCCGCCCGCGAGCATCGCCGCGATGTTCGGCTCGTTGATCGTGCACACGTACCGCACGCCATCGAGCAGCGGCAGCACCGTCTCGGTGTAGCGGGCGAACAGGTCCACGGCGTCGGGCGCCCGCCAGAAGCCGTCATCCTGGAACCATCGCGGCACCGTGAAGTGCATGAGCGTGACGGTCGGGTCGAGCCCCGTCTCTCGGGCGGTGTCGATCATGCGCCGGTAGTGGTCGAGGGCGGCGCGCGAGACGAAACCGCGCTCGGGCTCGATGCGCGCCCACTCGATGGAGAACCGGTAGGAGTTCAGGCCGGCCTCCGCGAGGAGGCGCATGTCCTCGGGATAGCGGTGGTAGTGATCGGCGGCGTCGCCCGAGGGCTCCACCATGGCGGATCCCGGAGCGTGCTCCATGACCCACCAGTTGCTGCCGATGTTGTTCCCCTCCACCTGGTGCGCCGCCGTGGCGGCGCCCCAGAGAAAGCCTTCGGGGAATGAGAGCACGGATGCTCCTCTCGCTGGTCGTTTCGGATGGCCGCCCGCGCTCAGCGCGCGCGGGCGGGGTTCGGCACGGCGTCCAGGAGGCCGACCGTGTACGGGTCTTCAGGGTGCTGCAGCACGTGGGCGGTCTCGCCGCGCTCGACGACGCGCCCGCGATTGAGCACGAGGATGTTCTCGGTGACGAGCCGGGCGCTGAGCAGATCGTGCGTGATGTAGAGCATGCTGATGCCCCACCGCTCGCGGAGGTCCTCGAGCAGGGCGAGCACGCCCGCGCGCAGCGAGACGTCGAGCATCGACACGGGTTCGTCGGCGATGAGCACCTGCGGGTCGCTCGCGAGCGCCCTGGCGATGACGACGCGCTGGCGCTGGCCGCCGGAGAGCTGGTGCGGGAGCTTCGACGCGAACTGCTCGACGGGCGACAGGCCCACGGTGTCGAGAAGCTCGAGCACGCGCGCGCGGGCGTCCCGGCCGCGCAGCCCCGTGTAGTTCACGACGGGCCGGGTCAGCGTGTACTCCACCGTGTGCAGCGGGTTGAGCGCCGCATACGGATCCTGGAACACCATCTGCACGTCCTTGCGGAGATCGCGGAGCCCCCGCCTGCGCAGCGACGGCACATCGACGTCGCCGAACCGGATGGTGCCGGACGTCGGCTTCTCGACGCCCGTGATGAGCTTCGCGAGCGTCGACTTGCCCGATCCCGATGCGCCCACGAGCGCGAGCGACTCCCCCGGTTCGAGGCGGAACGACACGTCGTCGACGGCCGTCACGGGCTCCTGGCCGCGACGCGGCGCGGGGTACGTCTTCGACGCGCCCTCGACGACGATGGCGGCGTCGGCACGGCGGGCGTCGCGCTTCGCGACGGTCGGCACGGTCTCGGTGAGATCGGCACGGGCCGCGCCCTCCGCCCGCCGGGAGCCGGCGTCGACGAAGCCGGGGATCACGATGCGCTCGGCACGCGGGTCGGCGTAGTGGCTCAGCAGCATGCGCGTGTACGCGTCCTGCGGCCGCTCGAGGATGTCGCGGCTCGGCGCGTCCTCGACGATGCGCCCCTCGTGCATGACCATGACGCGGTCGGTCGCCTCCAGGACGATGCCGAGGTCGTGGCTGATGAGGATCGCCGTGAAGTCCTCCGTCCGCTGCAGTGCCTGGATGGTGTCCATCACGGCGTGCTGCACGAGGACGTCGAGGGCCGTCGTCGGCTCGTCGAACACCATGAGCTGCGGCTCGAGCGACAGCGCGATCGCGATGGAGGCGCGCTGGCGCATGCCGCCCGACAGCTCGCCGGGGTAACGGTCGAGCACCTCGGGCTTCAGCCCCACCTTCTCGACGAGCTCGCGGGCGCGCGCCTCGCGGGCGGCCCCCGCGACGTGCTCGTGCGCCGCGAAGACGTCGAGGAAGTGGTTCCGCACCGTGCGCACGGGGTTCAGGGCGTTCATGCCCGACTGCAGCACCATCGCGAAACCGCCCTGGCGCTGTCGGCGCAGCTCCTCCGCGCCGAGCTCCCGGATGTCGCGGCCTCCGAAGAGGATGCGGCCCGCGCTGATGCGCGCCGGCGGCTTCTGCAGGCGCGTGAGCGCGAAGCCGAGCGTCGACTTGCCCGAGCCCGACTCGCCGACGAGCCCGACGAACTCGCCGCGACGCAGGGTGAACGACACGTCGTCGACCGCCGTGACGGGGGTCGCGCCCGGCGACGCGTACTCGACCGACAGCCCCTGGACATCCAGCAGGATCTCGCGATCGTCCATGCTCATCGTCCCTTTCCTTCCCGCAGACGCGGATTCGAGATGCCGTCGACGCCGAAGTTGATGAGCGTGAGGCTCAGGGCGAGGAGGGCGATGCAGAGGCCGGGCGCGAACAGGAGCAGCCACTGGCCGGTGAGGAGGGAGTTGGAGTTCTGCGCCCAGTAGAGCATCGTCCCCCAGCTGACGATCGACGAGTCGCCGAGCCCCAGGAACTCCAGGCCGGCCTCCGCGAGGATGGCCGCCGTCGCGGCGCCGAACAGCGTCCCGGCGATGATCGACGTCATGTTGGGAAGGATCTCCCGGAACACGATGCGCGCCGGCCCGTCGCCGGAGAACTGCGCCGAGGCGACGAAGTCGCGGCCGCGCAGCGACTGGGTCTGGCTGCGCAGCACGCGCGCACCCCACGCCCATCCCGTCACGACGATGACGGCGATGATCATGAGCATGCCGCCGTTCTGCAGGTACGCCGCGATGACGATCATGAGCGGGAGGCCGGGGATCACGAGGAAGAGGTTGACGACGAACCCGACGGCCTCCGAGGCGAAGCCGCGCAGGTAGCCCCAGCTGAGGCCGATGAGCACGGCGACGATCGTCGAGAGGATGCCCGCGGCGAACCCGACGACGAGGCTGATCTGCGCGCCGTAGAGGAGCTGGCTGAGGACGTCCTCGCCCGCGGCCGTCGTGCCGAGCCAGTGCTCCCACGAGGCGTCGGCGTTGCGCTCGAACCCGTTGTCCTTCGGGCCGTACGGGGCGAGCACGGGCGCGAAGACGGCGGCGAGCACGAACACCCCGAGGATGCACAGCCCGATCCGCGCCTTGCCGTTGCCCCACAGCGTCGCGACCATGCGGCCGAGCGAGCGCCAGCGGCTCGGCACGGCGATGGGGCTCGGGGGCGTCTTGACGTTCATGGTGGAGGTCATCGGCGGGTCCTTGGGTCCAGCACGCCGTACAGGATGTCGACGAGGAAGTTGGCGATGAGCACGCTCACGGTGATCATCAGGAAGAGCGCCTGCATGAGCGGGTAGTCCTGCCCGATCACGGCGTTGAAGAGCAGGTAGCCGATGCCGGGGTATCCGAACACCTGCTCGACGAGGATCGATCCGCCCACGACGCCGCCGAGCGTGAGGCCGAAGCCCGTGAGGTTCGGCAGGATCGCGTTGCGCGCGGCGTACCGGATGGCGATGGTGCGCCCTCGGAGCCCGTTCGCCTCGGCGAAGGTGACGTAGTCGTCGCCCAGCGTGTTGATCATCGAGTTGCGCATCCCGATGATCCAGCCGCCGAGCGACGTGAGGAGGATCGTGAGCGCCGGCAGCGCCGCATGCCGGACGAGATCCGAGACGAACTCCCAGGTGAGGCCCGGCGTCGTCGTGGCCGCATAGGCGCCCGTCGTCGGGAACCAGTGCAGCACGTACCCGAGGAAGAAGAGGAGCAGCAGCGCGGTCCAGAAGTAGGGGAAGGTGCTGAGGAACGATCCGGACAGGGTCGGCAGCGAGTCGAGCCACGTCCCCCGCTTCCATGCGGCGAGCACGCCGATGAGCGTGCCGACGACGAAGGCGAGGATCGTGACGATGCCGACGAGGCCGATCGTGTACGGCAGCGCGGCCGACACCATGCTCGACACGGTCTGCGGATAGAACGTGTACGAGACGCCGAAGTCGAGGGTCGCGACCTGTCCCAGGTAGGCCACGTACTGATCCCACAGCGACCCCGTCGGCACACCCAGCTGGGCCTCGATGGCCGCGCGGGTCGCCTCCGACACGGGGCCGTTCTGCGACAGCTTCGCGATGGCGGCGTCGGCGGGCGAACCCGGCATGAGCCGCGGGAGGAAGAAGTTCAGGGTGATCGCCGCCCACAGGGTGAGGACGAACAGGCCGAGCTTCTGGAGCAGGTACGTCACTTCTCCTCCTCCACCCGCTCGAGCCGCGGGAAGATCGCCAGCGGAGCGGAGTCGTAGTTCTGGGGGATCATGTAGGGGTCGTCGGCAGAGGGCCATCCGGTGAACTTGGCGTCGCTGAAGAGCCCCCAGCTGCCGCCGTAGTAGAGGCCGATGACGGGGAGCTCGTCGTAGACGATGTTCTGCAGCTCGCGGATGATCTCGGTCTGACGCTCCGGATCGACCGTCGAGCGGTACTCCGTGAGGAGCGCATCGGCCTCGTCGGAGCGGAAGCGCTCGAAGTTGTTCGCCGTGGTCTCGCCGCTGGGCACGTAGAAGTCGCTCGAGAGCAGGCTGTTGAACGACTGGTAGACCTCGCCGTTGCCCATGCCGCCGATCGCCATCTCGAAGTCGCCGTTCGCGATCGCGCTCTGGTACCCGGCGGGCTGCGGGAGCTCGAGCGACACCGCCACGCCGACCTCGGCGAGCTGGCGCTGCACGGCCTGCGCCGCCCGCGTCCAGTCGGAGTACCCGTTGGCCGTCGTCAGCGAGAAGGAGAGCTGCTCCCCCGACTCGTCGACCAGCCGGTCGCCCTCGAGCGCGTACCCGGCCTCCGCGAACGCCGCGAGCGCGGCGTCGCGGTCCTGCGCGAGGACGCCCTGGTCGGGGATGGAGGGGTCGAGGTACTCCTCCTGGTTGGGGAGGATGAGCCCGGTCTGGCCCGCCGGCTCCATGTACCCCTCAGACGCCGTCTCGGCGATCTCGTCGCGGTCGAGCGCGAGCGCGATGCCGCGGCGCACGTCGACGTCGTCGAAGGGCGCCTGCTCCAGGTTGGGGACGAGCGAGATGATGCCCACGGGCGGGAACCACCACTCGTTGCTGTCGCTCGCGGCACCCCACGTGCCCTCCACGTCGGAGATGAAGGAGTACGCCCAGTCGTACCCGCGCGTCACGGTGTCGAGCTGCGTGTTCGTGGCGGGGAGGATGATGTGCTCGATCTCGATCGAGTCGGCCTGCCAGTACGACGGGTTCTTGTCCATCGAGTACTGCTGGTCGTTGTAGTTGCCGAGCACGAACGGCCCCGTGCCGACCGGGTCCTCGTTGCGCCAGGTGCCGGGGTCGTCGACCTCGGCCCAGATGTGCTCGGGGACCATGAAGGTCTTGCCGATGATCGAGAGCGCGGGGGCGTCTTCGCCCTGGAGGCGGAATGTCACCGTGTCGCCGTCTGCCTCGACGCTCGCGAGGTGCTGCCAGGCGCCGTAGATGTCGTTGGCGGGCGTGGCCTGGAGCATCGCGAACGTGAACGCGACGTCGTCGGCGGTGAACGGCTCGCCGTCGCTCCAGACGACGTCGTCGCGGAGGGTCATCGTGATGGTCTCGGCGTCGGGCTGCTCCCACGAGGCGGCGAGCCACGGGGTGAGCGAGCCGTCGAGCGGGTTCACGAGCACGAGCGGCTCGTAGATCCACCGCGACGCCGTGCGCGTGTTCGTCAGGTAGGGGTTGAACGTGCGCGTGAAGAGCGGGTTGCCGTGGTCGGCGTTGATGAGCATCGTGTTGTCGCCGATCGAGGGATCGGGCTGCGACGTGATCTGGATGCTGCACCCGCTCACCGCGAGCGCCGCGGCGGCGAGCCCGACGACGGCGGCTCTGCGCCAGCGCCGGAGTGTGTGCGTCATTGACACGGTGTGACCTCATGTCGTCTCTGTCATAAGGGGTCCGCTCGTGCGAGGGGCCCGCGGCGATATCGCCGCTGCACGAGTGTAAGCGCATACATTCGCGGAATGCAAGGGCTTGACCGGCGGGCGCGCGTTCCCGTTCGGCGGTCAGGCGCTGCCGCGCAGCACGACCTCGACCGGCAGCCGCACCGACATCGGCGCGGCACCGGGAGCATCGAGACGCCGCGCCAGCACCTGGATGGCCGCCCGGCCGAGCTCGCGCATGGGCTGGCGGACGGTCGTCAGCGACGGCGTGGACAGCGCCCCCGCGTCGATGCCGTCGAAGCCCGTCACGACGAGATCCCCCGGGACGTCGACGCCCGCCGCGTGCAGCGCGTCGAGCACGCCGAGGGCCATCTGGTCGTTCGACGACATGAGCGCGGCGGGGAGTCCCTCGGCGATGAGCCGCTCCCCCACCCGGCGCCCCGACGACCGCGTGAAGTCGCCGTGGCGCACGACGACATCGTCGAGCGGGCATCCCGCGTCGGCGAGCGCCGCGCAGAAGCCCTCCCAGCGCTGCGCGCCGTCGGGCGAGTCGTCGGGGCCGGCGAGATACACAGGGGCGCGGCCTCCCGTGCGTGCGAGCACGTGGCGCGTGAGCGCGGCCATCCCCTCGGTGTTGCTCACCGTGACGTGGTCGTGGCGGTCGCCATGCCGGGGCCCGGCGAGCACGACGACCGGAACGCGCTCGGCGAGCCGCTCGAGCATGGGATCGGCGACGCTCCCCGCGAGCACGACGAGCCCGTCGACGCGACCCGCCATGTCGCGCACGGTCGCGGTCGCGGGATCGCCGCGCCCGACGCCCACCATGAGCACGAAGCCCCGCCGCCACGCCTCCAGCTCGGCCCCGCGCAGCACCTCGTCCTGGAACAGCATCGAGGCGCGGCCGTCGTCGCGCGGCCCGTCCTCGCGCACGACCGTGTACGGACCCGCCTGGCCGTCGGCGAGGACGTCGAGCGGCGGGATGCCCTCCACGGCGTCGAAGCCGGGGAAGTACAGCCCCAGCACGCCCGTGCGGCGCTCGGCGAGCCCGCGCGCGCTGCCGCTCGGCACGTATCCGAGATCGGTCACGGCGTCGAGCACGCGGTCGCGGGTCGCGGGGCGCACGGCGTCGGGAGTGCGCAGCACGCGCGACACGGTCGCGATCGACACGCCGGCGCGCTCGGCGACGTCGTAGACGGTGGGCGCCTTCGTCACGGTGCACCTCCTGCGGTCGTCGACGGGCGCGAACAAGGGTAGCCCCCGGGATCGGCGCGATCCCGGGGGCGTGCCGGTCGGGTCAGTTGAACTCGAGCGGGTGGGCTCCCACGCGGCCCGAGCCGTCGAGGGGATCGAGGGCGTCGATGGCCGCCACCTCGGCGTCGGTGAGCGCGAAGCCGAACACGTCGAAGTTCTCGGCCATCCGCTCCTTGCGCGTGGACTTCGGGAAGACGACGAACCCCTTCTGCAGGTGCCAGCGGATGACGGCCTGCGCGGGTGTCACGCCGTGCGCGGCCGCGGCGTCGGCGACGGCGGGGTCTCGAAGAGGGGGTACTTGCCCTGGCCGAGCGGGCCCCACGACTCGATGCGGGTGCCGTGGGCCTCTGCCCAGGCGAGCACGTCTCGCTGCTGGTAGGCGGGATGCAGCTCGATCTGGTCGACCGCGGGCACGACGCCCGTGTCGGCGACGATCCGGTCGAGGTGCTCCGGCAGGTGGTTCGAGACGCCGATCGAGCGCGCGAGACCCGCATCGCGGATCTCGACGAGCTTCGCCCACGCGTTCGAGTAGGTGTCCTTCTCGGGGGTCGGCCAGTGCGTGAGGTACAGATCGACGTGGTCGAGCCCGAGCTTGTCGAGGCTCTCCCGGATGGCGTCGTGCGGCTGCTCGCCCGGCTGCCGGTCGTTCCAGAGCTTGGTCGTGATGAAGAGCTCGTCGCGCGCGATGCCGCTCTTCGCGATCGCGGCGCCGACGCCCTCCTCGTTGCGGTAGATGGCCGCGGTGTCGATGTGCCGGTAGCCGACCTCGAGCGCCTCGGCGACGGCCTTCTCGGCCTCGGCGGGCGGCACGAGGAAGACCCCGAAGCCGAGCTGGGGGATGTCGTATCCGGAGTTGAGCGTGACGGTGGGAACGGTCATGCCTCCACCCTATTGAGGCACGACCGCTCTCGGACCGGTTCGACGCGAAGTCGTCAGACGCGCGCCGCCTGAACGGCGTCGACGCGGGCGAAGAGGGCGTCGAACACGTTCGCGCGATCGAACTGCAGGGCGTGGTCGCGGGCGCGCTCCTCCCACTCGGCGCGCTCGACCGCGTCCATCCCGATCGCGCGGTCGATGGCCGCGGCGATCTGGTCGGGCGCATCGACGTCGACGATGAGCGCCGTGTCGCCGACCGCCTCGCCCACCCCGCCCGTGACGGTCGTGATCGCCGGCCCGCCGCCCGAGAGGGCCTTCTCGGCGAGCGCGATGCCGAAGGTCTCGACGAACTCCGGTCGCGGCTTGGTGGGGAGCACGTAGGCCGCGGCGCCCGCGAACAGGAACGGCTTCTCGGCGTCGTCGACGTCGGTGAGGAACACGATGCGGTCGGCCACGGGCGACGCGGCGGCGAGGTCGCGCAGCTCCTGCTCCTCCGGCCCGCGACCGGCGATCACGAGCGCCTTCGTCGCCGGCGCCGACGAGGCCGCGAAGCCCGCGATGAGGTCGTCCACGCCCTTCGCCCGTGCGAGACGGGAGAGATAGAAGACGTAGCCGTCGCGCGCGAGGCCGCGAGCCGCGAGGTGGCGGTCGACGGCGTCGTCGTCGAGGCCGAGGAAGAGCGAGGCGTCGATGGCGGGGAAGGAGATCGCGATGCGCTCGGCGCAGCGGTCGCCGTAGGTCGTGCCGTGGCGCGCGTCGAGCACGCGCGCCTCCTGCACGATGAGGTCCTTCGTGTACTGCGACACGGCGACGCACACATCGCTCGCGAGGTACCCCTCGAGCACGTGCGCCGCGGCCCCGAAGCGGCCCTGCTCGACGCACTGCCGCACGACGTTCGTCACGTCGGACCCCACGGCCTCGGCGACCGTGACGACGTCGACGGGGAGCCCGGTCCGGCGGGCGACCTCGACCGCGTCCGTGACCGCCGTCGTGTGGGGGCTGAGGTAGAGCGACATCGCGACCGTGGGGGTGCCGTCGGTGAAGAGCTCGACCAGACGGCCGACGAGTCCCCCGATGTACCGGCCGTCGACGACCTTGTAGTCGCCCACGGGCTCGGGGCGCTCCACGACGATGCCGTCGCTGTACGGCAGCACCGACTCGAGCGGCTTGAGCGGGAGCCCTGCCGCCTGCAGCCGCTCGATGGGCCACGTCACGATGCGCACCTCGTCGAAGCCGCGGGTCAGCGCCGCCTCGGCGAGATTTCGCGCCTCGCCGGAGTGGCCGCAGATGACGGGATCGGCGCGGACGACGATGACGAGGCGACGGGTCATGGGCGGCTCCTGTTCGGGGGCGGGATGGCCGTCGGGTCGGGGCCCCGACGGCGGTGCGCGCGATCATACGCGATGCATGTGTCGACACCGTGGCCCTCGCATCACGCCGGGCGCGGCGCACCCGGGACGGCTCGCGGCACGGCGGCGCCCGGTGCGGCGGCGCCCGGTGCGAGGGCGGCGTCGGGCGCTCAGCGGAGCGAGCGCGAGCTCGGCGCCGGCTCGTGCGGGTGCGACGGAGGCCGCTGCGAGGTCGCCCAGCCCGACGGATCGGGGCCGAGGTCGACCTCGAGCACGCCGCCCTCGCGCAGCGCGGCGCCGGACAGCCAGGCGGCCTCTCGCGCCGCGCCGTTCCACCGCACTCCCTGCACGTACTGCGGCGCGGTGTCGCGCCCCACCGGGCGGAAGCCGTTCGCGATGACGCGGAGCTCCTTCTCCCCCGCGAGCGCGATGCGGGCGTCGGGCCATGCCGGGGCGTTGAGGAGGACGATGTCCTGCCCGGCGACCGGGAACATCCCGAGCGACGCCCAGACGGTCCATGACGACAGCCCGCCGGAGTCGTCGTTGCCGGGGAGTCCGCCCGGCCCCGTGCCGAACATCTGATGGAGGCCGGCGTGGACGATCTCGGTGGTGCGGTCGGGTCGTCCGGCGTACGTGTACGCCCACGGCGCCTCCATGTCGGGCTCGTTGTTGAGCCCTTCGAAGCGGCCCAGCGCGTAGCCGCCCTCCATCTCCACGTCGCCCGGGCGCACGCCCGGCTGGGTGACGGGTGCCGCTCCGAACCCGAAGAAGCGGTCGAGCATGCCCGTGAACGCGTCGTCGCCGCCCGCGAGGGCGATGCGCCCCGCCATGTCGTGCGTGAGGCGGTAGGAGTAGTTGTGCTTGGTGCCCTCGTAGAACGTCGAGTCGCGCAGCAGCCCGGTGTCGAGGTCGAAGGCGTTCCGCCACCGGCCCGCGAGCGCCAGGCACTCCTCGCGCACCCGGCTGTCTCCGACGACGGCGGCGACCTGCGCCGTGCACCAGTAGCCGAACGCGATGTCGAGCGTGTGCGTGATGGGGTCGGCGCGGCCGTGGGTGAGGAAGTCCTCGCCGTAGGTGCGGCGCAGGTCGGAGAGCATGTGCACGAGCGCCCACTCCCAGTCGATCCCCTCGAAGCCGGCCTGGCAGAGGTCGGCGAGGAAGGTGTGCGCGAGCGCGCTCGCCTGCCGGGAGAAGCGGTCGGAGCCCTTGGCCATCCGGTACCCGATGGGGAAGTTGCCCTCCTCCTCGCAGATCGTCACGAGCGCGTTGCCCAGCTCGACGGCGCGATCGGGGCGCAGCAGCGTGAGCAGCGGGAGCTGCGTGCGGTAGATGTCCCACATGGTGCAGAGGTCGTAGACGAACGGGCCCTTGGAGGGCCAGAAGGGGCTCTCGTTCATGGCGAGCGACGGCTTGATGAGCGAGTGGTAGAGCGCCGTGCCGAACACCGTGCGCCGTTCGGCCGATGCGGCGCGGCGGGCGGCGCCGTCCTTCTCGCGCGGATCGTCCGGCAGGTCCTTCAATCGGACCTGGCCGAGGTGCTCCGTCCACACGAGCTCGGTCGCCCTGCGGCGGTCGTCGAACCAGCCCCCGCCGGGGCAGTCGGCCTTGAGGTTGCGGGCCGCCCGGTCGACGCCGCGGAGGGAGAACCCGATCTTCAGCTCGATCGTCTGGCCCTCGGTCGTGGGCCCCGCCCACATCAGGCCGAACGAGCGGAGCGTCGTGGGGCGGATGGCGTCGAAGTCGAGGCGTTTGCCGCCGGGCATGAGGCGGCGGTCATACCAGAGCAGCTGGCGCCAGCTCGTCGCGTCGGTCTCCATGTGCAGGGCGAGGGGCGTGCCCTCCACGACGATCTCGCCCTCCGCCTCGCCGGGGCCCGTCGACTCGAGGTGGGCGCGCAGCGGGATGGTGGCGCCGTACGGGATGTCGAGGCCGCCGAGCGAGAGGTCGACGACGAGGCGCGCGTCGCGGTGCTTCGGGAACGTGTAGCGGTGGACGGCGCTCTTCTGGCCGACCGTCACCTCGCAGCGGATGCCGTTCGCGAGCGTGCACGCGTAGTACCCGGGAGAGGCGACCTCGTCGGAGATGTCCCACCGCTCGCCGAGCGCGTCGAGCGACCCGAGCATGGGCGTCACCCGCACGTAGTTGTAGTACTTGCGGATGGCGCCGGTGCCCGACTGCTGGAAGTGGGTGATCCCGCTCGCGACGGGACGGTCGCGCATGCGCGGCGGCACGCCCTCCGTCGAGAGGTCGTACTCCCCGTAGCCCGTCGGGTAGGCCCCCGAGTACGCGCACGCCGACACCATGCCGAGCGGGAAGGTCGCACCGGGATGCGTGTTGCCGATCTGCGGCTTCGGCCACCACCACGTCGAGGCGATGCCGTGCGGCGCGGGGAGCTGGGTGGGCTGCGTCCCGATGAAGGGATCGACGTCTGCGAGCTTCACCCGCCCGACGCTACTCCCGCCGTGAGTCGCGGCGGTTACGCGACGGCGCGCGCACGTGTCGCGTCGGCGCCTCCCCGTACGCTGGCGGGATGAGGATCACCGCCGCGGCAGACGGCTCCGCCCTGGGCAACCCGGGCCCCATGGGATGGGCCTGGTACATCGACGAGACCCGCTGGGCGGCGGGAGGGGCGCGCCACGGCACGAACAACCAGGGCGAGCTGCAGGCCGTGCTCGAGCTGCTGCGCGCGACCGCCCCCACCGACGAGGCGCTCGAGATCGCGTGCGACAGCCGCTACGTGATCGACTCCGTCACGAAGTGGATGCCCGGCTGGAAGCGCAAGGGGTGGCGCAAGGCCGACGGCAAGCCCGTGATGAACGTCGACATCATGCAGGCGATCGACGAGGCGATGGCGGGGCGCGACGTGCGGTTCACGTGGGTCAAGGGCCACGCCGGCCATCCGCTCAACGAGGCGGCCGACGCGCGCGCGAACGGCGCCGCGCAGGCGTTCCAGCGCGGCGACGATCCGCAGCGCGGGCCGGGGTTCGCCCCGCTGCCCGGCACGGCGCCCGCCCGCTCCGGCGCGCCGGACTCCGCTCCGGCGGCGAGCGTGGCGCCCGAGGCGGCGCCTGCCGCGAGCGTGGCGCCCGTCGTCGACGATGCGCTGTGGGCATCCGACGACGAGCTCGCGCTCTTCCCGCAGGCCGACGACGAGATGGTGCCCGTCGAGGTGCTGCTCTCGCCCGAGGAGTACGCGCGCCTCAAAGCGCGCGCCGCCGCGTGGGACGTCAGCCCCGCCGAGGCGCTGCGCCGGCTGGTGTGAGGGCGTCGTCGGGCTCGCGCGGGCGGTACACGAGCGTGACGAGCACGACCGAGATCATCATGAGCAGCAGCCACGACACGAGCTTCGCGAGCGAGACCGGCTGCCATCCGTCTGCCTGATCGGGGTAGATCCACGCGCCCGCCGCGGTGCCGATGTTCTCGGCGATCCAGATGAAGAACGCGACCCCCGCGAACGCGGCGAGCACGGGCATCCGCCGCCACGGGCGCGCCGCGTGATTTCGGAAGTGCATCGTGCAGCGCGCGTAGAGCACGACGACGAGCGCGAGGAGCACCCAGCGGGCGTCGGGCAGGTAATGGTGCGCGAAGAAGTTCGCGTAGATGCCCGCAGCCACGACGGCCGTCGCCCACACCGGCGGGTAGCGCCGGAACCGCAGCTCGAAGAGCCGGAAGACGCGCACCATGTACGAGCCGACGGCCGCGTACATGAACCCCGTGTAGAGCGGGACGCCCGCGATGCGGAGGACCCCGCCGTCCTCGTACGCCCATGAGCCGACGCCCGTCTTGAAGACCTCCATGACGGTGCCCACGACGTGGAAGAGGAGGATCACGCGCAGCTCCCGCCCCGACTCCAGCCGCGCGAGGAGCATGGCCGCCTGGATGGCGACCGCCGCGACGACGAGGGCGTCGGTGCGCGCGACGGGCGCGTCGTCGGGGTACCAGAGGCGGGCCGCGACGATCGCGGCGAGCATCGCCGCGCCGAACACGCACGCCCACGCCTGCTTCGCGACGAAGACGGCGAGCTCGACGAGCACGCGCCGCCGGCCATCCGGCTCGAGGGCGTCGAGGCGGCGGCGGGCCCACGCGTCGATCCGCTGCTCAAGCGAGGTGAGGGCGCGCGCCATGCGCCGATCCTAGGGCCGCCGCGTGCGGGGGCACCGAGCGCGCATCTAGACTGGAAGGCTATGTCCTCCCCCGTCATCGCCTACCCGGCAGAGCTCCCCGTCAGCGCCGCGCGCGACGAGATCGCCGCCGCCATCCGCGACCACCAGGTCGTCATCGTGGCGGGCGCGACCGGGTCGGGCAAGACGACGCAGCTGCCGAAGATCGCCCTCGAGCTCGGGCGCACGGCGATCGCCCACACGCAGCCGCGCCGCCTCGCGGCGCGCACGATCGCGGAGCGCATCGCGGAGGAGCTGCAGGTCGAGCTCGGCGGCATCGTCGGCTACAAGGTGCGCTTCACCGACCAGGTCTCGGACGCGACCCGCATCGCGCTCATGACCGACGGCATCCTCCTCAACGAGATCCACCGCGACCGCCTGCTGCGCCGGTACGACACGATCATCGTCGACGAGGCGCACGAGCGGTCGCTCAACGTCGACTTCCTCATCGGGTACCTCACGCGCATCCTGCCGGAGCGCCCCGACCTCAAGGTGATCATCACGTCGGCGACGATCGACCCCGAGTCGTTCGCCCGCCACTTCGCCGCGCCGGACGGCACCCCTGCCCCCATCATCGAGGTGTCGGGGCGCACCTTCCCCGTCGAGGTGCGGTACCGCCCGCTGCTGGCGGACACGACGCAGGAGAATCGGGGCGGCTCGGCGGCTGCTCCCGCGCAGACCCGGGAAGCGGATGGTGCCGGTGCGCCGGATCTCCTGCCGGATGTCCCCGTGGACGAGCGGCCCTACGACGTCGAGGACGACGTCTCCGCCATCGTGCAGGCGCTGCGCGAACTGGAGCGCGAGGCACCGGGCGACGTGCTCGTCTTCCTCCCGGGCGAAGCCGAGATCCGCGATGCCGCCGACGCCGTGCGCGGCGCGTTCCGCAGCCAGAGCGCACCCACCGAGGTGCTGCCCCTGTACGGCCGGCTGAGCGCCGCCGAGCAGCACCGCGTCTTCGAGCGATCGACGGTCGCGGGCGTCAAGCGCCGCGTCATCCTCGCCACGAACGTCGCCGAGACGTCGCTCACGGTGCCCGGCATCAAGTACGTCGTCGACACGGGCACGGCGCGCATCTCGCGCTACAGCAACCGCGCCAAGGTCCAGCGCCTGCCCATCGAGGCCGTCTCGCAGGCGTCGGCGCAGCAGCGCTCGGGCCGTGCGGGGCGCACGAGCGCGGGCATCGCCATCCGCCTGTACGCGCACGACGACTTCGCGAAGCGGCCCGACTACACCGAGCCGGAGATCCTCCGCACGAGCCTCGCATCGGTCATCCTGCAGATGCTCTCGCTCGGGTTCGGCGACATCTCGGAGTTCCCGTTCCTCACGCCGCCCGACTCCCGCGGCGTGCGCGCGGCGCTCGACCTGCTCGTCGAGCTCGGCGCCGTCCACCCCGCGCGCCCCGGTCAGGAGCCGCGCCTCACGCGCATCGGCCGCGACATCGCGCGCCTGCCGATCGACCCCCGCTTCGCCCGGATGCTCGTGGAGGCCGGCCGCAACGGCACGCGCCGCGAGGTGCTCGCGATCGTCGCCGGCCTCTCGATCCAGGACGTGCGCGAGCGGCCGGAGGACCAGCGCGAACAGGCCGACCAGGCGCACGCCCGCTTCGCCGACCCGACGAGCGACTTCCTCACCCTGCTGGCGCTGTGGGACCACCTGCAGGAGAAGCAGCGCGAGCTCGGCTCGAGCGCGTTCCGGCGGCTGTGCCGGGCCGAGTTCCTCAACTACGTCCGCGTGCGGGAGTGGTTCGACGTGCACCGCCAGTTGCAGGGCCTCACGCGCGGGCTCGGCCCGAAGGACGAGGCGCGCACAGGCGCGGCGGACCCCGCCGACGTGCACCGCGCCATCCTCGCGGGTCTGCTCTCGCAGATCGGCGTGCTCGACGAGCGGGAGGCGAAGAAGGACCCGCGCGCACGGAGCGCCGAGTACCGCGGCGCGCGCGGCGTACGGTTCTCGATGTTCCCGGGTTCGGTGCTCCGCAAGCGGCGTCCGCAGGCCGTCATGGCGGCGGAGCTCGTGGAGACCTCGCGCCTGTTCGCCCGGACGGCCGCGGCGATCGACCCGGCCTGGGCCGAGGCGCTCGCGGGCGACCTCGCGAAGCGGCAGGTGTCGGAGCCGCACTGGTCGAAGGACTCCGGCGCGGCGATCGCCTACGAGAAGGTCACGCTGTTCGGCGTCGAGATCGTCGCACGCCGGCGCATCCTGTTCGCGAGGGTCGACCCGACGGCGGCGCGCGAGCTGTTCCTGCAGCACGCGCTCGTCGAGGGCGAGTGGGACCCGTCGGCGCTCCCCGCCGCCACGACGGCGTTCCTGCGGCAGAACGCCGAGCTGCGACGGCGGCTGGAGCGGCTCGAGGACCGCGAGCGGCGGCGCGACATCCTCGCCGGCGACGAGGCGGTGTACGGCTTCTACGCCGCCCGCATCCCCTCCGACGTGTTCGACGTGCGATCGTTCGAGGCGTGGTGGCGGCAGGCGCGCGAGCGCACGCCGAAGCTGCTGACGATGCGCGAGGAGGACCTCGTCGACGGCGCGGCGACCGCCGACGCGCGCGACTTCCCCACCCGCTGGACCCAGGGCGACCAGACCCTCAACCTCGCGTACCGCTTCGAGCCGGGTGCGCCGGACGACGGCGTCACGGTGGTCGTGCCGCTGCCCCTGCTCGCATCGCTGCGACCGGACGGGTTCGACTGGCAGGTGCCGGGGTTCCGGGCCGAGCTCGTCACGGCGCTGCTCAAGGCGCTGCCCAAGGCCATCCGCCGCCACGTCGTGCCGGCGGCCGACTGGGCGGCGCGCTTCGCCGAGGAGCTCGAGGGACGGGGGCCAGAAGACGCCGGAGGGCTGCCCGACACCCCGCTCGTGGAGGCGCTCGCGCGACTCGTGCAGCGTGCCGCGAGCCAGCCGGTGACGCCCGCCGACTTCGACCTCGAGCGCGTGCCCCCGCACCTGCGCATGTCGTTCCGGGCGGTGGACGGCCGCGGTCGCGCCGCGGGATCGGCGCGCGACCTGGACGAGCTGCAGAGGAGCCTCGCCGATCGCGCCAGGGACAGCGTCGCGCGCGAGATCGACAGGGTCCCCGCCGCCGGAGCGAAGGGCGGCCGCAGGGCCGCGTCCGTCGCGGAGGCCTCGGGGGTCGCCGCCCCCGCGTCGATCGAGCGCACGGGCCTCACGGACTGGACGATCGGGGCGCTTCCGGAGGTCGTCGACACGAAGGTCGCCGGCGGCGTCGTGCGCGGATACCCCGCTCTCGTCGACGAGGGCGCCACCGTGGCCATCCGCCTCGAGGCGACACCGGATGCCGCGGCACGGCTCACGCGCACGGGGCTGCGCCGGCTCGTGCTGCTGCAGGTGGCGTCGCCCTCGTCGTACGTGCAGGAGCACCTCACGGCGAAGGAGAAGCTCGCGCTCGCGGCATCGCCGTATCCGTCGGCGAAGGCGCTCATCGAGGACTGCCGCGCGGCCGTGGCCGACGCGGTGCTCGCGCGCGCCGGGGCGGTGCGCGATCGGGCGGCGTTCGAGCGGGTGCGCGACGAGGTGTCGCGCGGATCGGTCGACGACGTGTTCGCGGCGGTGTCGCTGGTCGCGCGCATCCTCACCCTCTCGCGCGACGTCGAGCGGGCGATGAAGGGGGCGACGTCGATGGCCCTGCTCGGCGCGCTGAACGACGTGCGCGGGCAGCTCGACGGTCTGCTGTTCCGCGGGTTCGTGTCGGCGACCGGCACGGAGCGGCTCGCGCAGCTGCCGCGCTATCTCGAGGGAGCGCGGGTCCGGCTGGAGGCGCTGCCCGACAATCCGGGCCGCGACCGCGCGTGGATGACGGAGTACGAGCGCGCGCACGCCCTGTTCGCGGAGGCGGGCGGGACCATCCCGCTGCCGGCGGATGCGCCGGCAGCGCTCGTGCGCGCCCGCTGGCTCCTGGAGGAGCTGCGGGTGAGCCTGTTCGCGCAGCGGCTGGGCACGGCCGAGGCGGTGTCGCTGCAGCGGATCGCGAAGGCGCTGCAGGGCTGACGGACGCCGCCCGCTTTCGCCTCGCCGGAGCCCACCAGGTATCTTGATGTCGAGACAGAATCGCGCCACATCGTCTGGAGTCGCCTCACCCATGTCAAAGATCATCTACACCCACACCGACGAGGCGCCGCTGCTCGCGACGTACTCGCTGCTGCCGATCATCTCGGGCTTCGCCTCCAAGGCCGGCGTGGAATTCGAGACGCGCGACATCTCGCTCGCGGGCCGCATCATCGCGCAGTTCCCCGAGCGCCTCACCGAGTCGCAGCGCCTCGGCGACGCGCTCTCCGAGCTCGGCGAGCTCGCTGACGAGCCGAGTGCGAACATCATCAAGCTGCCCAACATCTCGGCATCGGTGCCGCAGCTGAAGGCCGCCATCGCCGAGCTCCAGGCGCAGGGCTACGACGTGCCCGACCTGCCCGAGGACCCGAAGACCGAGGACGAGAAGGACATCGCGGCCCGCTACGACAAGGTCAAGGGCTCGGCCGTCAACCCCGTCCTGCGCCAGGGCAACTCCGACCGGCGCGCGCCGGGAGCCGTGAAGGCGTACGCGAAGGCGCACCCGCACCGCATGGGCGCCTGGTCGGCCGACTCGAAGACGTCGGTCGCGACGATGGGCCGCGACGACTTCCGCTCGAACGAGACGTCCTTCGTGTCCCCGTCCGACGACGTCCTGCGCATCGAGCACGTCTCGACGGATGGCACGGTGACGGTCCTCAAGGAGAAGCTCCCCGTCCTCGCGGGCGAGGTCGTCGACGCGACCTTCCTCAGCGCGAAGGCGCTCGACGCCTTCCTGGCCGACGCCATCCGCACCGCGAAGGCCGAGGGCGTGCTGTTCTCCGCCCACCTCAAGGCCACCATGATGAAGGTCTCCGACCCGATCATCTTCGGCCACGTCGTCAAGGCGTACTTCGCGCCCGTCTTCGCGCGCTACGGCGCCGACCTCGCGGCCGCGGGCCTCTCGGCGAACGACGGCCTCGGCGGGATCTTCGCGGGGCTCGAGAAGCTCCCGAACGGCGCCGAGATCAAGGCGGCCTTCGACGCCGCCCTCGCCGAGGGCCCCGAGCTCGCGATGGTCAACAGCGACAAGGGCATCACGAACCTGCACGTCCCGAGCGACGTCATCGTCGACGCCTCGATGCCCGCCATGATCCGCATCGGCGGGCATATGTGGGGCCCCGACGGCGCCGAGAAGGACACGCTCGCCGTCATCCCCGACTCGTCGTACGCCGGCGTCTACCAGGCCGTCATCGACGACTGCAAGGCGAACGGCGCGCTCGACCCGACGACGATGGGCACCGTCCCCAACGTCGGCCTCATGGCGCAGAAGGCCGAGGAGTACGGCTCGCACGACAAGACGTTCGAGATCGCCGAGGCCGGAACCGTGCGCGTGGTGAACGGGGCGGGCGAGGCCGTCCTCTCGCACGAGGTCGAGCAGGGCGACATCTGGCGTGCCTGCCAGACGAAGGACGCGCCCATCCGCGACTGGGTGAAGCTCGCCGTCACGCGTGCCCGGCTGTCGAACACGCCGGCCGTGTTCTGGCTCGACGCCTCGCGCGCGCACGACGCGAACCTCATCGCCAAGGTCGAGGCCTACCTCCCCGAGCACGACACCGAGGGTCTCGACATCCGCATCCTCGCCCCGGCCGAGGCGACGACGTTCTCGCTCGAGCGCATCCGCCAGGGACTCGACACCATCTCGGTGACGGGCAACGTGCTCCGCGACTACAACACCGACCTGTTCCCGATCCTCGAGGTCGGCACGTCGGCCAAGATGCTCTCGATCGTCCCGCTCATGGCCGGCGGCGGCCTGTTCGAGACGGGAGCGGGCGGCTCGGCGCCCAAGCACGTGCAGCAGCTCGTCGAGGAGGACTACCTCCGCTGGGACTCGCTCGGCGAGTTCTTCGCCCTCGCGGCGTCGTTCGAGCACCTCGCGCAGACGACCGGCAACGGCAAGGCGCAGGTCCTCGCCGACACGCTCGACGCCGCCACCGGCACGTTCCTCGACGAGGACCGCTCGCCCGGCCGCAAGCTCGGAACGATCGACAACCGCGGGTCGCACTTCTACCTCGCCCTCTACTGGGCGAAGGAGCTCGCGGCGCAGACCGCCGACGCCGAGCTCGCCGCCGCGTTCGCCCCGCTCGCCGAGACGCTCACGTCCGCCGAGCAGACGATCGTCGACGAGCTCGTCGCCGTGCAGGGGAAGCCCGCCGACATCGGCGGCTACTACCGCCCCGACGCCGCGAAGACGGCCGCCGTCATGCGCCCGTCCGCGACGCTCAACGCCGCGATCGACGCGCTCTGACCGCTCGGCGAGACGCCCGGCCTTCGAGGGCCGGGCG
>NZ_JBSHGQ010000048.1:0-24282 GCF_053617895.1 Microbacterium sp. NPDC055683
CGCCCCCGACACACCTCCGCCACGACAAGCCAGGAGCAGCAGTGACCGACACGGCCATCCCGACCGGAACCGCGCAGAGCGCGGGCACCGGCCTCCAGATCACGGGCCTCAACAAGGTCTTCCGCGTGGGGCGCAAGAGCGTCGTCGCGCTGCAGGACGCGAACCTGCACACCGAGCAGGGCACGTTCCTCTCGCTCCTGGGCCCGTCGGGCTGCGGCAAGTCGACCATCCTGCGCATCCTCGCCGGCCTCGAGGAGCCCTCGAGCGGCACGACGCGCGTCGACGGCAAGAGCCCGAAGGAGCTGCGCCGCGAGAACAAGCTCGGCATCGCCTTCCAGGACTCGGCGCTGCTGCCGTGGCGGAGCGTGCAGTCCAACATCCAGCTGCCGTTCGAGGTCGCGGGCACCCCCGTCGACAAGGACTACGTGCGCGAGATGATCGACCTCGTCGGGCTCACCGGCTTCGAGAAGGCCAAGCCTGCGCAGCTCTCCGGTGGCATGCGGCAGCGCGTGTCGATCGCGCGCTCGCTCATCCTGAAGCCCGAGGTGCTCCTCTTCGACGAGCCGTTCGGCGCCCTCGACGACATGACGCGCCAGCGCCTCAACCTCGAGCTCCTGCGGATCTGGACGGAGAAGCCCGCCACGACCCTGCTCGTCACGCACGGCATCTCGGAGGCGATCTTCCTGAGCGACAAAGTCGCCGTCATGAGCCCGCGCCCCGGGCGCATCAAGGCCGTCATGGACATCGACCTGCCGCGGCCGCGCACGCCGGAGCTCATGCGCACGCCCGAGTTCCACGCGTACGTCGACCAGGCATCCGAGCTGCTGTTCGGCGGAGACGACGGGGCCGACGATGAGCACTGAGACGGATGGCGCGGCGCCCGTCGCGACGGACGGCTCTGGCGCCGCGATCGCGGCCGTCGCGGCCCAGGCGCCCGACGGGCGCGGCGCGCGCATCCAGTGGGAGGACGTCAAGCTCCCCTCCTGGATGGTCGGCGCGATCGGCATCATCGGCGTCATCCTCGCGTGGTGGATCCTCGCGGAGACCGCGTTCGCGAGCGTCGGGACGGGCGTGCGCGCCATCCCGACCCCTCCGCAGGTCGTGGAGGGCCTGTTCACCTCCGGGTGGGACTTCTACGCCCGCAACTTCGGCGTCACCCTCGCCGAAGCGGGCATCGGCTACCTGTGGGGCAACGTCATCGCGCTGCTCCTGTCGGCGACGGTGCTCGTGCTGCCGCGGCTCGAGGGCGTCGTCATGCAGCTCGCCATCATCACGTACTGCATCCCCATCGTCGCCATCGGCATCCTCCTCGTCGTCATCATCCCCGTGCCCGACGCGGGCGAGCCGGCCGGCAACGCGATCTTCCTCGCGGCCCTGTCGGTCTTCTTCACGACGGTCGTGAGCACGCTCCTCGGGCTCAAGGCCGCCGATCGCTCCGCCCTCGACCTCGTCGCCGTCTACGGCGGATCGCGGCTCACGCAGCTGCGCAAGGTGCGGCTCATCGCCGCGCTGCCGTCCATCCTCAACGCCCTGCAGATCGCCGTGCCCGCCGCCTTCCTGGGCGCCGTGCTGGGCGAGTTCTTCGGCAAGGTGCAGTACGGCGTCGGCCCCGCCATGATCGCGGCGCAGCAGGCGCTCGACTCGCCGCGCGTGTGGGGCATCGCCCTCGTCTCGGGCCTCGTGGCCCTCGCCGGGTTCGCGCTCGTCGGGCTCGCCGCCCGCCAGGTCGCCCCGTGGTCGAAGGGAGCATCCGCATGACCGATGTTGCAGTGGGAGCCGCGATCCTCGCGCCCATGAGCGCCGCCCCCATCGCCGACATGCGCCGCGAGGCGCGGCGCGCGACGCTCCGCGCGCTCGGGTCGAGCCTCACCACCTTCGCGCTCACGATCGTCGCCGTGCTCGTGCTGTGGCAGGGCCTGCTCCTCGTGTTCGGCGTGAGCCCCTACGTGGGCAAGGGCCCCGCCGACGTCTGGGCGTTCCTCTTCACGATGCCGAACGCCGCCGACAACCGGGCGCAGCTGTTCGGGCAGCTCGGCGTGACGCTCGCCGACGCGACCATCGGCTTCGTCGCGGGCCTCGTCGTCGCGCTGCTCGTCGCCATGGGCTTCCAGCTCAGCAAGGGCTTCGAGCACGCGCTCATGCCGCTCGCGATGCTGCTGCGCTCCGTGCCGCTCGTCGCGATGGCGCCCGTCATCATCCTCAACTTCGGCCGCAGCCCCGTCACGGTGGCCGTCATCGGCGGCATCGTCGTGCTGTTCCCCGCGCTCGTGAACATCGTCTTCGGCCTGCGCCAGGTGTCGCCGCAGATGAGCGACGTCATCGAGGTCTACGGCGGCTCGCCGTGGACGGCGCTGCGCAAGGTCGCCCTGCCGAGCTCGCTGCCTTCGCTCCTCGCCGCCGTGCGCATCTCGGTGCCGGGTGCCATCACGGGCGCCCTGCTCGCCGAGTGGCTCGCGGTCGGCGGCGGCATCGGCGGCGCCGTCGGCGGCTACCAGGCGCAGGCGCAGTTCGCTGCCCTGTGGACGGCCGTCGTGCTCGTCACGGGCGCGGCACTCGTCCTCTACAACCTCGTGGCTATCGTCGAATCGGTCGTCCTCGCCCGCATGGGCATGGCCGACCGCGCCTGACGCGCCACCCGAAAGGAACCACCCGCATGACCGTCGACCTCCGCGACTTCGCCTACGGCCTCCCCAAGGCCGAGCTCCACCTGCACCTCGAGGGCACGCTCGAGCCCGAGCTGAAGTTCGCGCTCGCCGCGCGCAACGGCATCGCGCTCGCCGAGAAGACCGTCGAGGCGGTGAAGGCGACCTACGACTTCACCGACCTCACGAGCTTCCTCGCCGTCTACTACCCGGCGATGGAGGTGCTGCAGACCGCCGACGACTTCCACGACCTCGCCTGGGCGTACCTGCAGCGCGCGAAGGCGAACGGCGTCGTCCACGTCGAGATGTTCTTCGACCCGCAGGCGCACACGAGCCGCGGCGTCCCGTTCGCCGACGTCGTCACGGGGTATCGCCGTGCGGCCGTCCGGGCGCAGGACGAGCTCGGCGTCTCGGCCGAGCTCATCCTCTGCTTCCTGCGCGACTTCACGGCCGAGCACGCGATGTCCACGCTCATGGAGGCGCTGCCGTACAAGGCGTGGATCGTCGGCGTGGGCCTCGACTCGGATGAGCGCGACAACCCGCCCGCGAAGTTCGCCGCCGTGTTCGCGCGCGCCAAGGCGGAGGGGTTCTTCACGACGATGCACTGCGACATCGACCAGAAGGGCTCGATCGAGCACATCCGCCAGGTGCTCGAGGAGATCGGCGTCGACCGCGTCGACCACGGCACGAACATCGTCGAGGACCCCGCGCTCGTCGCGCTCGCGAAGGAGCGCGGCCTCGGCTTCACGACGTGCCCCGTGTCGAACTCGTTCGTGACGGAGCAGATGAAGTCGGATGAGATCGTCTCGCTGCTGCGCGAGGGCGTGCGCGTCACGGTGAACTCCGACGACCCGGCGTACTTCGGCGGCTACGTCGCCGACAACTACGTCGCCCTCGCCGAGCAGGCGGGCCTGGACGCCGGCGACCTCGCGCGTCTCGCGGTCAACTCCTTCGAGGCCTCGTGGCTGACGCCCGCGCGGCGCGCGGCCTTCGTCGCGGCAGTCGAGGAGTTCGCGGCGTCGCACGGCGTCGCGGTCGCGGGCTGAGGATGGCGGCGGGCGCGGCGCGCGCGGACGCCGACGCCCGCGTCACCTCCGACCCGGAGACGGCCGCGCGGCTCGGGGAGCGCATCCGCTCGCTCCGCAAGGCGCGCGGCCTCACCCTCGCCCGCGTCGCCGCCGCCACGGGGCTCTCGCACCCGTTCCTCAGCCAGGTCGAGCGCGGCATCCACCAGCCGAGCCTCGGGTCGCTGCGGCGCATCGCCGTCGCGCTCGAGACGAGCCCCGTCGAGCTCGTCGCGGCCGCCGATGAGCCGTCAGACGAGCCCGCGCGCGTCGAGCTCGTCCGCGCGGGAGACGGAGCCGTGCCGGAGGGGTTCTCGCGCGGCACGGCGCGGGCGCTCGCGCACGGCGCGTCGGCGTTCCATCCGCTCGAGGTCGAGGTCACCCGCTCGGAGCGCGGAGAGCGGTTCGCGCACGCCGAGGGGGAGTTCGTCTACGTGCTCGCCGGGGCCATCCGCCTCGAGCTCGACGGCGAGGAGCACGCGCTCGCCGCGGGAGACTCCGCGTCGTACGCGGGCGGAGTGCAGCACCGCTGGTGGACGCAGGACGGCGGTGCCGCGCGCCTGCTCGTGGTCAAGGAGACGGTGCGCGCCGCGCGATGACGCCGGCACGGGCTGCACGGGGATGCCGGTGCGCGGTTTCGCCCTTTCGTCGCCGTTCGCCCTTTCGTCGCCGTTCGCCAGTGCGGATGTACGCCTTGTCGCCGTTCGCCAGTGCGGTTGAAGGCGGAATGGGTGCTTTTGGCCTACATCCGCACTGGCGAAGCGGCGGGCGGGGCGCTCAGGCCGACATCCGCACTGGCGAAGCGGCGGGCAGCACCCGCCCCGCCCACCCCTGTCAGCCGGCCGCGGCGAGGAGCTCGGCCGCCCGTTCGGCGATCGCGATCGTGGGGGCCTGCGTGTTGCAGGTCGGGATGCTCGGCATGACCGACGCGTCGGCGACCCATAGCCCGTCGAGCCCGCGCACGCGCAGCGACGGGTCGACGACGGCGAGATCGTCGACCCCGATGCGCGCGGTGCCGGAGCAGTGGAAGAAGGTGCCGACGTTCTCCCGCACGTAGCGCTCCTTCGCGGCGCGGTCGAGCCCGTGCGGCGGCGTGATCGGCCCCTCGGCGAGCACTCGGTACGCGGGAGCCGCGACGAGGTCGTGCACGGCGTCGAGCGCCTCCACCATCGCGGCGAGGTCGGTCGGATGCGCGAGGTAGTTCGGCTGGATCTCGGGGGCCTGCGCGGCGTCGGATGACCGCACCCTCACCCATCCCGTGCTCTGCGACCGGTAGAGGCCGGGCACGAGCGCGAACACCCGGTCGCCCGACAGGTCGTGCGCCGCGTGCAGGCGCTCGTCGCCGCGGGATCCGTGCGCGACGACGGCGTGCAGGTCGGGGCTCGCGCCCGCGTGGCTGCTGCGCCAGTTGAGCATCGCGCCGCCGCCGTTGCCGACGACGGGGCCCAGGCCCGCGCGCGATCGGAAGTTCATCCCGAGGATGAGCGGATGGTCCTGGAGGTTCTCGCCCACGCCCGGCAGGTCGTGCCGTGTCCGGATGCCCGCGGCGGCGAGCCGGGCCGGGTCGCCGATGCCCGACAGCTGCAGCAGTCGCGGCGTGTCGATGGCGCCCGCGGTGAGCACGATGCGCGCCGCACGCGTCGTGGCGAGCGCGCCGTCGAGCTCGTGGCGGATGCCGGTGGCGACGTCGCCCTCGAGCGCGACCTCGTGCACGCGGCTGCCGACGAGCACGTGGAGGTTCGGCCGTGCCAGTGCGGGCTCGAGGTAGGCGCGCGCGGCGCTCCAGCGCTCGAACGCCCCGTCCTCGCCCATGACGGCGTTGTAGTCGGCGTAGGTCGCGCCGAAGTCGTCGGCCGCGTTGGCGTCGTCGATGACGGGCAGACCCCGCTCGGCGGACGCGGCCACGAGCGCATGCGCGATGGCGTGCACCGAGGCGAGCGGGCCTACGCGCATGGGCCCGTCGCCGCCGCGGTAGGCGGGGTCCCCGCCGACGCGCGTCTCCGAGCGGCGGAACGCGGGCAGCAGGGCGTCGTATCCCCAGCCGGCGGCCCCCTGCGCCTCCCACGCGTCGTAGTCGGCGCGGTTGCCGCGGTACCAGAGCATCGCGTTGGTGCTCGAGCTGCCGCCGAGCACGCGGCCGCGAGGCATGGCGAGCGCACGTCCCGCGACGTGCGGAGAGGGCGCCGACCGGTAGCCGTGGTCGTAGCGCCCGCCGATGAGCGCATCCCAGTGCGCGGCGTCGACGATCTCCTGGACGCCGCGGTGGTCGGGGCCGGTCTCGACGAGCAGCACGTTCACGGCGGCGTCCTCCGACAGGCGCGCGGCGAGCACGCAGCCGGCGGCGCCGCCGCCCACGACGATGACGTCGTAGGCGGCGGCGGGGCGGGCGACGACGGGCATCAGTTGTGCTCGCTCGGACCCATGATGACGATGCCCTCTGTCTCCTCCACGTGGCGCACGAAGATGTACTTGTCTTCGCGGCCATCCGAGTGCTTGCGGCGGATGCCGGGCTTCAGCACGCCGTCGGTCTTCGCGACGACGATGTAGGGCTCGTGCGCGGCGAGGCCGGCGGCGCAGTGCGCGTCGAACTCCTCGAGCGTCGTCGCCGTGTGCGCCTCGGCGACGCCCGCACCCCGCGCGATCGCGGCGAGGTCGACGCGGCCCTTCGCGGTGTGGGTGGCGGGCCCGCCGATGGACTGGTACTGCTCGTTGTCCCACACGACGACGAACAGGTTCGCGGGCTGCTCGTTTCCGAGCGTCGCGAGGATGCCGAGGTTGAACAGCAGCCCTCCGTCGGTGTCGAGCGACACGATGCGGCGGTGCGGCAGGCCCGCGGCGAGGCCGAACGCCTCCGGCGTCACGCATCCCAGCTGCTGCTGGAACAGGCTCGCGTCGCGCATGTGCGGAGCGGCGTCGTACCACTCGTCGACGGCGCCGCCGAGCGACAGGACGACGAGCTCGTCGCGCAGGCGCGCGCCCAGCAGGGCCATGGCTTCCCAACGGCTCATGCTCATCGCACGATCCCCCCTCCGAGGACGACGGCGGCATGGTGGTAGGACGCGTACGCCGTCTCGTACGCGTTCACGACGGCCTGCTCGATCTCGTCCACCTCGCGGACGATCGTGTACGGCGTGCGCAGGGTGGCGAGCAGCGGCTCCATCGTGATGCCGTGCGGGATGGCCCACCAGTTGTTCTCGCCCAGCTCGCCGCGGTAGCTCATGATCATGACGACGGGGATGCCCGCGCCGAGACCCATGCGCGCGAGATGCTCGGTCGCGGCCCGGAGCCCGGAGTTCTCCATGACGAGCACGGCGCGCTTGCCCGAGAGGAAGACGCCGCCGGCGATCGCCGCGCCCTCTCCCTCGTTCGTGACGGGGATGGTGCGGATGTCGGGATCGGCGTCGAGCGCCGGGTACAGCTCCTTGAGCAGCGAGTCCGGGAGGTAGGTCGCGATGCTCACGCCGGCCCGTTTCAGGCCCCGGATCACCGCCTCGACGGCGTCGGCTCTCATGCGCTCTCTCCGTTCTCGGCGCCGTGCGCCGGCTGGGGTGCGACCGCGGTGAGGCGGTGCGCGGGATGGGCGGGGGCGAGTCGGGTGCGCCCGCTCACGTGCTCGCGCAGGGTCGCGCCCTCCGGCGCGCCCGCACGTCCTCGGGCGATGAGGATCGGCAGGACGAGCTCGATGAAGGCGCGATAGGCGCCGGGGCCGCCGAACGTCGGCTCGAGCATGATGCCGTCGATTCCGGAGCCGTCGACGATGCGCTCGATCTCGTCGGCGACCTCGTCGGGCGCGCCCGTCACCTGGAAACCGCGGATGGCGCGCGTGCGGAACGCGTCCAGGATGTCGCCCACGCGCATGCCGGGATCCTCCCGCGCGTAGCGCTGCACGAGCGTCTGACCGAGGTCGGTGCGGAGATCGACGACCTTCGTCCCCGGGTCGATGCCCGTGAGGTCGAGCCCCGTGATCCCGGCGAACATGACGGCCGCGTCGTCGTGCCCGAGGAGGGCCTCGTACTCCGCGCGCAGGGCGTCGGCCTCCGCGCGCGTGGGCGCGACGGTGACGGTCATCCCCGTGATGACGGCGACGTCGGCGGCATCACGTCCGTGCGCGACGGCCTGCGCGCGGATGTCGCGCACGTGCGCCGCGGCGCCCTCGACCGTCTGCCCCTGGATGAACACGGCCTCCGCGTTGCGTGCGGCGTACGCGCGCCCGCGGTCGGACGTGCCCGCCTGGAACAGCACGGGAGTGCGCTGCGGCGTGGGCGGCACGGCGAAGACGCCCCGCGACGCGGGCGTCTCCACCCGGTGGAGCCGCCGGGGGTCGGCGTACACGCCCGCGGCACGGTCGCGCCGCTCGGCGTCGTCGTCCCAGCTGTGCTCCCAGTGCCGCAGGCACGTGTCGAGGAACACGTCCGCCGCGTCGTAACGGGCGTCGTGCGACAGCGTGGACGTGACGCCGAAGAGCTCGTCGGTCGTCGCCTGCGAGCTGCCCGTCACGACGTTCCATCCGATGCGGCCTCCCGTCAGGCGGTCGAGCGTGGCGAAGCGGCGCGCCGTGCCGTACGGCTTCTCGACCGTCGTCGGCGACGTCACGACGAAGCCGAGCCGCTCGGTCTCGCGCGCGAGGGCCGCGATGGCGAGCATGGGGTCGAGCGCGGGGAACTGGATGCCGTGGGCCGCGACCTCGTCCGGCATGCGGCCGTCGAGCGTCGCATAGCCGTAGGTGTCGGCGAAGAAGAGGAAGTCGAAGCCGGCGGCGTCGAGGTCGCGGGCGAGGTCGACCCAGTACTCGAGCCGGTCCCAGTCGTCCCCTCGCCCCTCGGGATGCGTCCACGTCGGCATGCCGTTCGAGGGGTTCATCATCTCGAAGACCCCGAGCCTGATGCGCTGCGTCACAGGACCATCACCACCGATTTCGTCTCCAGGTAGTTCTCGAGCCCCTGCGGCCCGTTCTCGTAGCCCCAGCCCGACTCCTTGTGGCCGCCCTTGGGCAGCTCGGGGCCGAGGAAGGAGTGGCAGTTCACCCACACGGTGCCCGCCTGCAGCCGTGCGGCGACGCGGTGCGCCGCGCTCAGCCCCTCCGTCCACACGCTCGCGGCCAGGCCGTAGTCGCTGTCGTTGGCCCACCCGACGACCTCGTCGAGGTCGTCGAACGGAGTGACGACGGCGACCGGCCCGAAGATCTCCTCGCGCAGCAGGCGCATCCCGGGGCGGGCGCCCGTGAGCACCGTGGGCCGGTAGAACGTGCCCGCGTCGCCCTCGCGCCGTCCGCCCGTGACGACCTCGACGCCGTCGGATGCGCCCTCGTCGACGTACCCCGCCACGCGCTCGGCCTGCGCGGCGCTCACCAACGGGCCGAGGTCGGTGCCGGCGGCGAGCCCGTGGCCGAGCGCGAGCGACTCGCCCGCTGCGGCCATCCCGGCCACGACGTCGTCGTAGACGTCGCGGTGCGCGTAGATCCGCGCGCTCGCGACGCACACCTGCCCTCCGTTGTCGAAGATGCCGCGGGAGACGCCCTCGATCGCCGCCGTCAGATCGGCGTCGGGGAGGATGATCGACGGCGACTTGCCGCCGAGCTCGAGCGTGAGCCGCGCGAGGCGCGTCGAGGCGGTCTGCGCGAGGCGCTTGCCGACCGCCGTCGACCCCGTGAATGCGACCTTGGCGACGCCGGGATGGGCGGCGAGCGCTTCTCCCGCTTCGCCGCCGAAGCCCGTGACGATGTTCACGACGCCGTCGGGGAGGCCGGCCTCCTGCAGCAGGCGCCCCAGGTAGAGGGCCGTGAGCGAGGTGCTCTCGGCGGGCTTCAGCACGATCGTGCAGCCGGCGGCGAGAGCCGGGGCGAGCTTCATCGCGGTCATGATGAGGGGCGAGTTCCACGGCACGATCGCGGCGACGACGCCGACCGGCTCGCGTCGGGTGTAGGCGAGGACCTCCTTGCCCGGGGGAGTGCGCGAGAGCGAGGTCGGGATGGTCTCGCCGAGGATCTTCGTCGGCCATCCCGCGTAGTAGCGGAACTGCGAGATCGCCGCCGGCACCTCCCCGAAGCGCGAGGTGCGCAGGCTCTTGCCCTGGTCGAGCGTCTCGAGCTCCGCGAGATCGTCGAGGTGCTCCTCCATGAGGTCGGCGATGCGCCACAGCAGGCGCGACCGCTCGGCGGGCGTCGTCTTCGCCCAGCGGGGGAGGGCCGTGGCCGCCCCCGCGACGGCGGCGTCGACGTCGGGCGCCGCCGCCCGCGCGATGCGGGCGAGCGGTCGTCCCGTCGCGGGGTCGACGGTGGGGAAGTCCTCCCCGGAGGATGCCGCCCGCCAGCGGCCGCCGACGAGCAGCCGGCCGGGGTCGTCGGCGAGGAAGGCCGTGACGCGCGGGCGCAGCGGCGGATGGGCGGTGTCGATCATGGTGTGCTCCGGGTCAGCGGTGGAAGAGGCCGGCGAGGTCGTCCTGCGCGGCCATCCATTCGGCGCGGCGGGCGAAGAGGCCGGGGACGAGGAGGCGCACGCGCTCGATGAGCTCGTCGAGATCGGCGTGCACGAGACGGCCGTCCTGCACGACGACGCGTCCGTCGACGACCGTCATGTCGACGTCGGAGCCCCGCACGGCGTGCACGAGGTTGTGGTGCAGGTTGGCGTGCGCGCCGTCGGGGAGGAACGGCGTCATGCGCGGCGTGTCCGTGCGCACGGCGATGAAGTCGGCCCTGCGGCCGGGGGTGACGGCGCCGAGCACGTCGCCGCGCCCGATCGCGTTCGCTCCGCCCCGCGTGGCCATCCGCAGCACCTGCCACGAGTCCATCGCCGCGGCGTCCATCGAGCGCAGCTTGCCGAGGAGCGAGGCGACCTTCATCTCCTCGAACATGTCGAGGTTGTTGTTCTCCTTCTCGCCGTCGGTTCCGAGGCCGACGGCGACTCCCGCGGCGAGCATCTCGGCCACAGGGGCCATCCCGCTCGCGAGCTTCATGTTCGACACCGGGTTGTGCGAGACGCCGACGCCGCGTGCGGCGATGAGGTCGATCTCGCTCTGGTCGAGCCAGACGGCGTGGGCGATCATGGCGTGCGGAGCGTCGAAGAACCCGAGCGCGTCGAGGGCGTGCATGGGGCGTGCGCCGTGGCGGTCACGGAAGTCGGCGATCTCGATCTCCGACTCGCTGCAGTGCGTGTAGAAGCCCGCGCCGTGGGCGAGCGCCAGGTCGATCGCGCGCCGCTGGCCCGCGGCGTCGGCGTAGAACGGATGCTCCAGGCCGACCCACGGCATGATGCGGCCGTTGCAGGCGCCCGTCCAGTCCTGCAGCATCCGCTCGTTGTCGTCGAGCGTGTCGAAGTAGTCGAAGTCGGGGTGCTCGCCGACGTAGTTGACCGAGACGAGGCGGTTGCCGAGTGCGCTCGCGGCGCGGGCCGCGCCATCCATGTAGCGCCACATGTCGACGACGGTGGTCGTCCCCGACAGCAGCCCCTCGGCGTAGCAGAGCCAGGCGGCGGCCTCCGCCTCCTCGGGGCGCAGCACGCGGTGCATGGGGTCGATGTGGATGCGCAGCCACTCCCACACCGGAAGGTGCTCGGCCGTGCCGCGCAGCATGCCGGAGTGGTGGTGCGCGTTCACGAGCCCCGGCATGATGAGCCGGCCGGCGAGGTCGACGTGCTCGGCGTCGGGATGGGCGGCCTCGAGCTCGGCGCGCGGGCCGACCGCGGCGATCGTGTCGCCGTCGACGAGCACGGCGGCGCCGGAGAGCACCCGCAGGTCGTCGTCCATGGTGACGACGGCGTCGGGCAGGTAGAGAGCGCTCACGAGGCTGCGCCGTCGACGAGGTCGGGGTTCTCGGCGTAGACCTCGTCGAGGATCGACAGATCGAACAGGTCGGAGGCATCCAGGTCGTACCCCGCCGTCGCGAGGCTCGCGACGGTCTGCTCCTGCAGCTCGGAGGAGATCGTGAAGAGGCCGTTCTCCTCGGTCTCGTCCGACACGACGAGCAGCTCGGCCTGGGCGGTGGCGCTCGCGAGCGATGCGGTCATGTCGAGCCCGAGCGACTCGCCGTACTCGTCGACGGCGAGCTGCGCGCCGCGCTCGGGGTCGGCGACGGCGTCGTTCCATCCGCGGATCTCGGCCTCGAGGAAGCCGGCGAGAGCGGCGCGGTCGGAGGCGACCGCCTCGTCGGTGGCCGTCACGACGTGGCCGACGAACGGCAGGCCGTTGTCGGCGAAGAGCAGGTCGGTGACCTCGATGCCCTGCAGCTCGATCGTCGTGGACTGGCTCGTGACGAAGGCGATCATCGCGTCGACCTCACCCGTCGTGAGCGGTGCGACGTCGTACTGCACGGGGACGATGTCGACCTCGTCGGACGCGATGCCGTTGGCGGCGAGGAAGGCCTCGAACACGGCGCGGTTGGAGTCCTGCACGCCGATGCGCGCGCCGATCATCTGCTCGGGCGAGGAGATGTCGGCGCCGTCGGTCAGCGATGCGATCGTGAAGGGGTTCTTCTGGAACGTCGCTCCGATGATCTTCAGCGGCGCCTGCTCGTTGGCGATGGCGGCGCCGACCGAGAGGGCGTCGGTGAGCGAGACGTCGGCGGTTCCGCTGAGCAGCTCGGCGACGCCGCTCGACGGGCCGGCGATGAGGTTCACCGACGAGAAGCCGGCGTCGGCGTAGTAGCCGGCGTCCTCGGCGATGAACTCGCCCGACCACTCCTCGTTGAGGATCCAGCTCAGCTGCACGTCGAGCTCTCCGAGCTCCGCGGCGTCGGCGGGGGCATCGGCGGCGGGCGCGCAGGCCGCGAGCGACAGGGCGGCGGCCGAGACGACGACCACGGCGGGGAGGCGGGGGAACGAGCGCATGACGACTCTCTCTCGGACGCATCACGTGCGGGTTCACGCGATGTGTTGATAGTAGAGAGCAATCATTGATTGCAAATGGCTATCTCGTGTCGGGGATGTTTCCCGGGGTGGGCTCGGCGGCGCTGCGTCAGCGGCCGGCGGCGTAGGCGAGGATGATGCGCACGGGATCATCGCCGTGCACGGTCCACCGGTTTCGGATCGTGCCCGGGTGTGCGGCGGAGTCGCCGGGCCCGAGCGTCCAGGTGCCCTGCCCCTCGACCTCGAGGTCGATCGCTCCCTCGATCACGTGCACCGTCAGCTCGCCGTCCGACTGGAACCAGTCGCCCATGTACTGGCCGGGCTCGATGCGGTACTCCTGCACGGTGGCGAGCCGAGCCGACGCGGGCGACAGGACGCGCGTCATCCCCGCGTTCGGGGTGTCGGAGATCGGCGTCCAGCCGTCGTCGCTCTGCCGGGTGACATGCACAACGCCCGGTTCGGGGGGAGCCGGCAGCAGCGCCGACGGCGAGAGGCCGAGCGCATGCGCGAGCCGGTACAGGGTCGCGAGCGAGGGCGTCGTCTGGCCCGTCTCGATCTGGCTGAGGAAGGGCTGGCTGATCTCGGCGGTCGCCGCGAGGGCGCGCATCGAGAGCTTGCGTCGCGAGCGCTCGTCGCGGATGGCCCGCCCCACCGATGCGGCGATCGCGGCGTCGGCGGCGAGCGAGGGGGAGTCGGCCGTCACGTCCTCACCCTATGCGGGGGCGTGGTGCGCTCGCGCCGCGTGGGGCGGCTGCGGGGCGCGTCGGCGGCGCTGCGGGGCGCGTCGGCGGCTTCTGGCGGCTTCGCCAGTGCGGATGTGGGGTCTCGGCCGCCTCGCCAGTGCGGATGTGGCGCAAAAGGACACCTCAGGTCTACATCCGCACTGGCGAACGCCGCGCTGCTGCCGCCGTCACGCCCCGAGCAGGGTGCGCAGCGGCTCGATCGTGAAGTACACGACGAATAGCGCGCCGACGAGCCACATGAGCCAGTGGATGTCGCGGGCCTTGCCGCGGGCGAGCTTGACGACGATGAAGGCGATGAATCCGGCGCCGATGCCGTCGGCGATCGAGTAGGTGAACGGCATGAAGGAGATCGTGAGGAACGCCGGCAGGGCGACCTCGATGTCCTTCCAGTCGATGCCCGCCACCTGCGTGAGCATGAGGAAGCCGACGAGCACGAGCGCAGGGGCCGCTGCTTCGTAAGGCACGAGGGCGACGAGCGGAGCGAACAGCGTCGACAGCAGGAACGCGACGCCTGTGACGACGGAGGCGAGACCCGTGCGCGCGCCATCTCCGACGCCCGCCGTCGACTCGACGAAGGCGGTGTTCGACGAGACGGATCCCATGCCTCCCGCGACGGCGCCGAGGGAGTCGACGATGAGGATCTGCTTCGTGCGAGGCGGGTTGCCCTGCGCGTCGAGGAGCTTCGCCTCGGCGCCGATCGCGACCATGGTGCCCATCGTGTCGAAGAAGTCGGCGAGCAGCAGCGTGAAGACGAGCAGCACGAGCGTCACGATGCCGATGTTCTGGAAAGAGCCGAGCAGGTCGAACTGCCCGAGCAGCGAGAAGTCGGGTACAGCGACGATGCCCGTGAAAGTCGGCGCGCTGTTGAAGCCGGCCTCGGGGTTCGTCGTGCGGTCGCCGATGTGGAGCGTGTTCTCGAGCACGATGGCGAGCGCCGTGGCGACGAGGATCGAGATGAGGATGGCGCCGCGCACCTGGCGCGCATGCAGCACGATCGCGAGGACGAGGCCGACGACGAAGACGAGGATCGGCCACGTGCCGAGGTTGCCGAGCGAGAGGATGGTGCCGCCGTCGCCCGACACGAAACCGGCGTTCGTGAGGCCGATGAGCGTGATGAACAGGCCGATGCCCGCGCCGATCGCCGTCTTCAGCGGACCGGGGACGGCACGGAACACGGCCTCGCGGAATCCGGTGAGCACGAGGAGGAGGATGAGCAGGCCCTCGATGACGATGACGCCCATGGCGTCCGCCCATGTCACGCCGGGGAGCGCGGCGATCGAGTAGGCGACGACGGCGTTGAGCCCGAGGCCGGCGGCCATGGCGAGCGGGAAGTTCGCGACGACGCCCATGAGGATCGACATGATGCCCGCGATGAGCGCCGTCGCCGAGGCGATCATGCTGAGGTTCGGGGCGTCCCCACCGCCGAGGAAGGAGCCCGTGCCATCCGCCGAGGTGCCGATGATGAGCGGGTTGAGCACGATGATGTACGACATCGCGAAGAAGGTGACGAGACCGCCGCGGATCTCGGTGCCGACCGTGGAGCCGCGCTCCGTGATGCGGAAGAAGCGGTCGAGGGCGCCACGGGGCGCGGTGGTGGTGCTCATGGGGTCATCGTTTCATCGGGGAGGGGTGCGTGGCCAGGCGCCGTCGGACGCAGCACGAAGACACCTGTCTTCGACAGGCGTAGACTTCATGGGATGAGATCCATGCATGGGCATGGACCCAGTGCAGGAGATCGAAGGGATCATTATGGCATTCGACGGCAAGGTCGCCCTCGTCACGGGCGGCGGATCGGGCATCGGAGAAGCGGTCGCGAAGGAGCTCGCGGGCCTCGGCGTGAAGGTCGTCGTCGCCGACCTCAACCTCGAGGGCGCCGAGCGCGTCGTCGGCGAGATCACGGCGGCGGGCGGCGAGGCGGCCGCGTTCCAGGGCAACACGGCGATCGCCGAGGACAACGAGAAGGCCGTGGCGTTCGCGGTGTCGACCTACGGCAAGCTGAACTACGCCGTCAACAACGCCGGCATCGGCGGCAAGCCGGCGCCCACGGGCGAGGTCGACGTCGACGGCTGGGACCGCGTCATCGACGTGAACCTCAACGGCGTCTTCTACGGCATGCGGTATCAGATCCCCGCGATGCTCGAGGCGGGTGCCGGGGAGAGCGCGATCGTCAACATGGCGTCGATCCACGGCACGGTCGCGGCGATCGGCAGCTCCGCCTACACGGCGTCGAAGCACGCCGTCGTCGGGCTGACGAAGAACGCCGCGGCGGAGTACGGCGCGCAGGGACTGCGCATCAACTCGGTCGGCCCCGGCTACATCGAGACGCCGCTGCTCACGAGCTCGCTTCCCGAGGAGGCGTTCGACGTGCTCAAGGGCAAGCACCCCCTCGGCCGTCTCGGTCGTCCCGAGGAGATCGCGAAGGTCGTGCGCTTCCTGCTGTCGGATGACGCGTCGTTCATCACGGGCGGCTACTACCTCGTCGACGGCGGCTACACCACCGTGTGACCCCGCGGGCGCGGCCGGCGCCTTGTCGCCGCGCGCCGTCTCTGCTCGCCAGTGCGGATGTGGGCCCAGCCGCGCTTCGCCAGTGCGGATGTCGGCGAGAACGGCCCTCGAGGTCTACATCCGCACTGGCGAACGCCAGGCAACGCCAGGCAACGCCAGGCAACACCAGGTAGCGCCAGGCAGGAAGCGCCTCACTCAGCTCTGCAGCAGCCGCCACACCCGGTCGCGCGTGAAGGGCTGGTGGTACGGTCGCCGGCCGATCGCGCGCGCGATCGCGTTGCCGATCGCCGGCGCGACGGGGTTGTACGGCGACTCGCTCATCGACTTGGCGCCGAACGGCCCGAGATCGTCGGCGGTGTCCGCGAAGTACACCTCGGTGTCGGGGATGTCGACCGACTGAGGCACGCGATAGGTGCGGAACATGGGGTTCTGCACGCGGCCGTCCTCGACGATCACCTGCTCGTAGAGCGCCCCTCCGACGCCCTGCGCGACACCGCCCTCGATCTGGCCGCGGCACTGCGCCGGGTTCATGACGAACCCCGCGTCGGCGGCGTGGATGTTCTGCAGGATGCGCACCGCGCCCGTCTCCGGGTCGACGGCGACGCGCGCGGCGTGCACGTCGAACGCGAGCGACCGGTGCTCGCCGAGCTCCGCCCCCGTGGCCGACAGCTCGCCGAGGCGGTCGAACGGCACGACGCCGTCCGGGGTGCGGATACCCTCCGGCCCGTATGCGCAGTCAGCCGGGGATGCGCCGACCTGCGCGGCCGCCGCCTCGACCATCCGCTCGCGCAGCGCGAGGCAGGCCGCGTGCAGCGCCTTGCCTGCGACGGTCGTCCCGGCCGACGCGAAGGCTCCCGTGTCGTGGTCGACGAGCGCGGTGTCGGCGTGCGCGATGACGATGCGGTCCATCCCGACGTCGAAGACGCTCGCAGCGATCTGCCGCTGCACGGTCGTCGTGCCGTTCCCGAACTCCGCCGTCCCCGTCCGCAGCGCGAAGACGCCGTCGGCGCGCAGCGTCGCCGTCGTGTGCGCGATGTGCCCGAAGGGGGCCATCGTCGCGATCATGCCCGCGGCCATCCCCTCGCCCACGAGCCAGCCCTCCGGCGCCTCGACGCCGTTGCCCCGTCGCAGCGCGCTCTCTGCGAGGTCGAGGCACTGGTCGAATCCGTAGCTGCCCCACACGAGGTCGTGCTCGATCTCGCCCGTCGCCGTGCGCAGCGGATCGCCCTCGCGGATGCCGTTGAGCCGACGCAGCGCGAACGGGTCCATGTCGATGCGCTCGGCGAGCAGGTCCATGGCCGATTCGATCCCGAGCATGACCTGGCCGAGCCCGTAGCCGCGGAATGCGCCCGATGGCGGGTTGTTCGTGTACACGACCTCCGCATCGACGCGGAAGACGGGCGTGTTGTAGACCGTCACCGACTCCGACACCGAGTGGAAGAGCACGCCCAGCGCGTGATTGCCGTAGGCGCCCGTGTCGCTCAGCACGTCGAGCTTCACAGCCGTGAGACGGCCGTTCTCGTCCGCGCCGAGGTCGACCGACACCCGCATGGGATGCCGCACCGACGCGCGCAGGAACTCGTCCGCCCGCGAGAACTCGTAGGCGACCGGCCGGCCGGTGCGCAGTACGGCCAGGGCGACGAGATCCTCCGCGAAGATCTCCTGCTTGCCGCCGAAGCCGCCGCCGACGCGCGGGGCGAACACGCGCACGCTCTCCCGTGGGAGGTCGAAGAGCCGCGCGAGCTCGTCGCGTGCGAGGAACGGCACCTGCGTCGACGAGCGGATGGTCAGCACGTCGCCGTCCATCCATCCCACCGCCCCGTGCGTCTCGAGCTGCGCGTGCGACGTGCGCGAGGTGCGCCACGTGCCCGACACCGTGACGGCGCTCGCCGCGAGCGCGGCGTCGACGTCGCCGCCGCGTCCCGTGTGCACGGCGCCGACGATGTTGCGGTCGGCGTCGAGCACGCGGTCGTCGGGCGTGCGCCCCGGGTGGATGGGCGGGGCGCCGGCCGTGCGCGCCTCCTCCGGATCGAAGACGGCGGGGAGCGGCTCGTACACGACCTCGACGAGGCGGCAAGCCCGGTCCGCGGCGACGGCGTTCTCCGCGACGACGGCGACGACGCGCTGCCCGATGTGCCGCACGACGTCGTCGAGCATGCGCGTGTCGTCGGGGTCGTCGGTGCGGTGCTCGTGTCGTCCCGTCGAGTACCGGATGCCGGGCACGTCGCGGTGGGTCAGCACGGCCACGACGCCGGGGACGGCCTCGGCCGCGGCGGTGTCGATGGACACGACGCGCGCGTGCGCATGCGGCGACGCGACGACGCGCAGCACGAGCGCGCCATCCGGCACCTCGTCGAACGTGTACGGCTCGAGGCCCTGCACGATGCGGCGCGCGGGCTCGGGCACGACCGAGGCGCCGACGCCGGAGGGCGCCGCCGCGTCGGACGGCCGCCGGCCGGTCTCGCGCACGGGGCCGAGCGTCGAAGCGATCGCCTCGCGGATGGGGCGGTACCCCGTGCAGCGGCAGAGGTTGCCCTTGAGCAGCCGGTCGAGGTCGTGCTCGTCGCCCTCGTGCAGGCATGATGCCGTGACGCTCATGCCCGGCGTGCAGAAGCCGCACTGGAAGCCGAAGCCCGTCGCGAGCGCCTCCTGCACGGGGTGGAGGCCGTCGCCGGGTGCGAGGCCCGCCGCCGTCGTGACCGTGCTGCCGTCGACCCGCATGGCGGGGATGAGGCAGGAGTGCACGGGCTCGCCGTCGAGCACGACGCCGCACGCGCCGCAGTCGCCCGCGTCGCAGCCCTTCTTCACCTCGGTGTGCCCGTGCTCGCGCAGCAGCGTGCGCAGGCACTGCCCCGGTCGCGGGTCGATCTCGACCGGCTCGCCGTTGACGACGAGGCTCATGCGCCTGCTCCTTCCGCGAGAGCCGCCCGGCAGCGCTCGGCGAGCACCGCCGTCACGCCGCGACGCCAGTCGGCCGAGCCGAGCGGATCGGTGTACCAGCCGTCGGCCGCGTCGACCGCCGCGGTGAGCTCGTCGGCGCCCGGGAGGGAGGCCCACCGCAGCACGACGGGGCGCTCGACGGCGGCCGTGAGGGCGAAGACCGCCGTGCCGTCCTCATCGACGCGGCTCGTCACGACCGCACCGGAGCGGCCGAGCTCGGCCAGCGCCGTCTTGCGCAGCGCCGTGCGGGAGCGCAGGACGCGGTCGGGGATGTCGATCGCGCGGATGATCTCTCCCGTCGCGAGCGTGTTCGCGCCGTTCCCCGCGGGGACGGCGGCGACGGGCATCCTGCGCTCGCCGCCGTCGGGCGTCCACACGATCGCCTCGGCGTCGAGGGCCGCTCCGAGCGAGATCATGGCGCCCGCGGCATACGACTGGGCGATGTTGCCGCCCACCGTCGCGGTGTTCCAGATCTTGAAGGACATGAGGAGCGCGTTCGCCGCCTCGACGAAGAGCGGGAGGGCGGTCCATCCCGGCATGCCCCGCTGTGCGAAGGCGACGAGGCGCGCGATGGTGCAGGTCGCCCCGATCCGCAGCCCCGCGTGCGTCTGCTCGAGGTCGGGCCATCCGAGCGTCGTGAGGTCGACGAGCCCCGTGACGTGCGGGTGCGGGTCGCTGAACAGCAGCGTCCCGCCAGCGAGCGGAACCTCTCCGGGAGCCAGCACGAGGTCGGCGCGCGAGCGCGCGCGCCGGTAGCTCTCGACGGCGGTCAGATCCACGTCGCCCCCCTCTCCCTCTGCCCCTGCTGCTGCTTCTGCTGACCCTTCTCGACCACCCTCTCCTCGCCCAACGGATATCCGTTGGACGAGAGCACACCGGGTTTCGCTGTACGGGGTGTGCTTTCGACAAGCGGATATCCGTTGGACGAGAGGAGGGAAGCGGACGATGGGAGCGATGCGGGTGCTGGGCGGGTCATGCGCGCTCCGCCAGCGTGCGCGAGGCGACGGCGACGCGCTCCGCGAGCCGCTGCTCGTCCGCCGTCACGAGCGTGTCGTCCTCCACGACGGTACGGCCGCCGACGAGCAGGCGCCGAAGCGGCGGCAGCGCCCCGAGTCCGAGCGCCGCGACCGGGTCGAGGATGCCGGCGTGCTCCACGCCGCCCGTCCACCACACGGCGATGTCGGCGAGCTTGCCGACCTCGAGCGATCCGATCTCGTCCTGCCGGCCGAGCACGCGCGCACCGCCGGCCGTGGCCATCCGCAACCCGTCGCGCACGGAGAGCGAGTCGGCACCGGTGCGCAGGCGCCCCATCAGCACCGCCTCGCGGATCTCGACGCCGAGCTGCCCTGACTCGTTCGACGCAGCGCCGTCGACGCCGAGGCCGACCGGAACGCCCGCGTCGAGCATGGCGCGGACGGGTGCGATCCCCGCCGCGAGGCGGGCGTTCGACGACGGGCAGTGCGCGACGCCGGTCCCCGTCGCGGCGTAGCGGGCGATGGCCGGGGCGTCGAGGTGCACGGCGTGCGCCATCCAGACGTCGTCGCCGAGCCATCCGAGGCTCTCGAGATATGCCGTCGGCGACATGCCGAAGTGCTCCGCGCAGTAGGCGTCTTCCTCCGCCGTCTCCGACGCGTGCGTGTGCAGGCGCACGTCGAGCGAGCGCGCCAGCACGGCGGCCTCGCGCAGCAGGTCGGCCGTGACGGAGAACGGCGAGCACGGCGCGATCGCGATGCGCACGGCCGAGTCGGCGGATGCGTCGTGCCAGCGCTCGACCGCCTCGTGCGAGGCGCGGAGGGCCGCGTCGGTCGTCTCGACCGCGAAGTCGGGTGGCAGACCGCCCTGCGAGGCGCCCAGGTCCATCGAGCCGCGCGTCGCGTGCAGTCGCACGCCGATCTCCGTCGCCGCCTCGACGAGCCCGCCCACGATGTCCCCCGAACCCTGCGGGAACACGTAGTGGTGGTCGCCCACCGTCGTGCATCCCGAGCGCGCGAGCACGGCCATCGCGCCCGCTGCGCCCTCGCGCGTGAGATCGGCGTCGATGCGCGCCCAGAGCGGGTAGAGCGTCGTGAGCCAGTCGAAGAGGATGGCGTCCTGCGCGTATCCCCGCGTGAGCCACTGATAGAGGTGGTTGTGGGTGTTGACGAGTCCCGGCGTCACGAGGCAGCCGGACGCGTCGACGACCGTCGCGTCCTCGCGCAGCGCGGCCGGGGCGGGACCCGGGCCGACGGCGGCGATGCGGCCGCCGTCGATCACGACGTGCCCCGTGCGGTGCTCGGTTCCTGCGGCGTCGACCGTGGCGATGTAGCCGCCCTCGATGACGGTGGTGCTCATGTGGTGCTCCTGCGGGTGGGGGAGGGATTCCGTCCCCGCCCTGGCCCGGGATGGCCATGGTGATAGGACACGCGTTCCGCCGATCCTAGGTCGGCCGTGTTTCGTCGATGCGTCGCGCGCATGCCTCGGCGACGGGCCGATCGCGGTGGATGGGTCCGCCGAGCGCGCGGAGCGGCCGGCCCGTGCCGCCGTGGCGCGCGGCCAGGATCTCGGCGACGATCGAGACGGCGGTCTCCTCGGGCGTCGAGCCGCCGAGGTCGAGGCCGAGCGGGGAGTGGAGACGGGCGAGATCGTCGTCGGCGACGCCCTCGTCGCGCAGCAGCTCTGCGCGACGCGCGACGGTGGTGCGGGCGCCGAGGGCGCCGACGAACCCGATCGGCAGGTCCAGGGCGACGCGGATGGCCGGCACATCGAGACGCGTGTCGTGCGTGAGCACGCATACGGCGGTGCGCGGGTCGAGGTCGGCACGACGGGCGAGGTGCTCGTGTGGCGGCGCGACGACGAGCTCGTCGGCGTCGGGGAAGCGCTCGCGCGTGACGAGGAGCTCCCACGGGTCGACGACCGTCACGGCGAAGCCCGCGGCCGAGGCGATGCGGCACAGCGCCGCCGCGTGCTCGGTCGCGCCGGCGAGCACGAGCCGCGGACGCGGTGCGCGGGAGAGGACGAGCACGGGCTCGGGGCCCGGGACGACGCGCGTCTCGGCGAGCAGCGCCGCCGCGTCGAATCCGGCGGGGTCTGCGAGGTCGCCGGCGTCGACGAGCCGTCCGTCGGCGAGCGCGATGCCCACGGAGACCGCCTCGCCGTCGGCAGCCCGCCGCAGCGCGTCGACGGAGCGGATGTCGGCCGGCTCGACGACGTACGCGATGACGTCGACCTGGCCGCCGCACGCGAGGCCCGCGGCGTGGGCGGTGTCGTCGTCGAATCCGAAGCGCGCCGTGCGGGCGACGCCGTCGGCGAGCACGGTGTGCGCGAGCACGACGGCGTCGCCCTCGACGCATCCGCCGGAGATCGACCCGATGACCTCGCCGTCGGAGGTGACGGCCATCGACGCGCCGAGGCCGCGCGGCGCGCTGCGGGCGACGCGCGTGACGGTGACCACCGCGACCCGCGCACCGGATCGGACCCGGTCGAGCAGGGGAGCGGCGAGGTCGAGCATGCCGCCACGCTAGCCCCGCCATGTTTCACGCGCGAGACATCGACGTTGTGAGGTGGGGACGCCGACGCGCGGAAGGGTGCCTCGCCGGTGGGCGGTTTCGTTCGCTTTCCGGATGGCGCCGTGCGCGAGTGGGGGGAAACGCCCGCTTTCCGAGTGGTGGAGCGGCCGGAACCGCCCACCTGCTGGCCGCGACCGCCGACTGCCGACCGCCGACGGGCGGGTCGGTCGGTACGGTCGGAGGATGACAGGGTTCTGCGGGATCGTGCTCGCGGCGGGTGCGGGCTCGCGCTTCGGCGGGCCCAAGGCGCTCGCGCACGGAGCGGATGGCGTGCCCTGGCTCGTGCGCGTCGTCTCGGCGCTCCGCGCGGGCGGCTGCGACCGGGTCGTCGTCGTGCTCGGCGCGCGTGCCGAGGAGGCGCTCCCGCTCGTGCCGGATGGCGCCGAGGCGGTCGTCGCTGCGGACTGGGCCGAAGGGATGGCCGCATCGCTTCGCGCCGGCCTCGCCGCCGCCGATGGAGCCACCGCCGTCGTCGTCGCGACCGTCGACATCCCTGATCTGCCGGCCGCCGCGGTCGAGCGCCTGCGCGCCGCCGCCAGTACGAGGCCGCGCGAGGCGCTGGCGCAGGCCGTCTACGCGGGCCGCCCCGGCCATCCGGTCGTCATCGGAGCGTCGCACCGGGATGCCCTCGCCGCATCGCTCGCCGGCGACCGAGGAGCGCGCCCCTTCCTCGTCGCGCACGGCGTGCACGAGGTGGAGTGCGGCGATCTCTGGTCAGGGGAGGACGTCGACCGACGCTGACCGACGTCGGACACACCGCAGGAGATCCGCGCCCCCGGCAGGGTCGCAGGCGCGGGATGACGGGTGAGTCGGTATGGCCGCGCGGCCGGATCTCCTGCGTCGTGTCCGGGAACAGTCGCTCCGGCTCACGTCCGGATGACGACGTTGACCGGCTCCTCGCCGCGTGCGAGGCGCTCGGCCTGACCGGCGATGAGCTTCGCGATGCGGGGTCGCATGGCTTCCGTGTTGCCGCCGACATGCGGCGACACGAAGACCCCGTCGAGCGACCAGAGCGGGTGGTCCGCCGGCAGCGGCTCCGGGTCGAAGACGTCGCTCGCCACGCGGATGCGCCCTCGCCGCACGTGCTCGACGAGCGCGTCGGTGTCGACCGTGGGCCCGCGTCCGACGTTGACGAGCAGCGCGCCGTCGGGCAGCAGCGACAGCACGCGGTCGTCGATGAGGTGGTGGGTCTCGGGGCCTCCCGGCAGCACGTTGACGAGGATGTCGGCGTCGGGCAGCAGCGCGGGCAGCTCGTCGAGCGCGTGGATGCGGCGGCCGTCCTCGTCGCGCGCCCGCGAGGCGACGGGCGCGAGGTCGACCTCGAAAGGGGCGAGCCGCTCGGCGATCGCCTTCGCCACGCCGCCGTAGCCGAGCATGACGATGCGCCGGTCGGCGAGGCCGACGGCGCGGAAGTTGTCCCACACGCCGTCGTCCTGGTTGCGGGTCATCCGGTCGAGCCCGCGCTGGGCGACGAGCAGCAGCCCCACGGTGAGCTCGGCCGTCGCGGTCTCGTGCACGCTTGTCGCGTTGGCGTAGACGGAGCCGGCCGGAAGACGCTCCTCGACCCCCTCGTAGCCGATCGCCTGCCCCTGCACGAGTCGGCATGCGAGCCCGGGCAGTCGGGCGAGCATCCGACCCTGGCGCATGTACGGCGGCACGACGATATCGATGCGGTCGCGGGGCGGGGCGTCCTGCCCGTCCCAGAAGACGACCTCGACGTCGAGCGCCGGATCGACGAGTCCCCGCACGTCGTCGAGGAGCTGTTCGGTGGGCACGGAGACGGTCAGCGCTGTCACGCGTTCGAGGCTACCCGGCGCCTCCGCTCATCCCGCGCCGGCACGTTCGTCAGTGCGGATGGACCGCCCCTGCGAACTCACCAGTGCGGATGTGCGCCGCCGGTACGCGTTCGCCCGTGCGGATGGACCGCCCCGCCACCGCCCTGCACCCGCCGCCGCCCCGCCCCCCCCCCCCGCGGGGGGGGGGGGGGGGCCGGCGGCGCCCCGCGC